>NZ_PVZF01000022.1 GCF_003002055.1 Kineococcus rhizosphaerae | reverse complement strand
GTTGGCGAGTGCGGCGGTCGCCATGGTTGAGATTGCCTACACGCGGATGATGCTGCGCCGGTTGACCAGGCCGGCGCAGCCCTCACCGCACATCTGAAACAGTCACTTAGATCGCGACGCGCCGTCCCCTGCCGGACAGGTCTACGGCGGAGGACGCCCGGACCTCCAGCGACGGGGACAGAAGTGTGGCTAGTTCGGACTCGCCTCCTGCTAGTTGCTGAATCAGCAAGTCGGCCCCTTGCTGGCCCATCTCGCGGATGGGGGAATGCACAGACGTCATCGGCAGCGGCAAGTACCGCGCCAACGGGATGTCGTTGTAGCCCACGACAGCAAGGTCAACACCTGGATGCCGGCCCGCCTCGCGAGCTGCCCCCATGGCCCCGATCGCAGCGAAGTCGTTGGTGCCGAAGATGGCGGTGATCTCGGGGTCACGCAGCAGCAGTGTGCGCGCCGCGGTGTGGCCGCCGTCCGCGTCGTTCTGCGATTCCACGATCATCGCGGGCGGGACATCGTGGCCCGCGCGGTGGTAAGTACGCGTGAAACCGTGGGCGCGTTCGACGCCGGTGCTGGCGTAACCCGGGCCGGCGAGGATGCCTACCCGGCGATGTCCCATCTGAAGAAGGTGTTCGGCAGCGAGTTCGCCCCCGCGGATGTCGTCGGTGGTGACTCCGGGGTGCCCGTGCAGGCGTCGGTTCACTAGGACGTACGGAGTCGAACGTCGCCTGAGCGTGGCGACGACCTCGTCACCGTCTAGGCGTGCGTCACCGATGACGACGCCGTCCACCCGGCGCGAGAGCATGCCGTCCAGTTGCTGCAGGCGCACGGCGGGGTCGTCTTCGCTGTTTGCCACCAGCGTCGTGTACCCGTGGGTGCGAGCTTGGTTAGCGACCCCTTCATAGATGGAGGCTAGGACGAAGTCGGTCACGCGGGGGACCAGGACGCCGATGACCATGCTGCGTCCAGTGCGCAGGCTGGCAGCCGCGGGATCGGGTAGGTAACCCAACTCGGTAGCGATGACACGGATCCGTTCAGCGGTGGCACCACTGACCTGACTGGAGCCGCCCGACACCAGTGCGCGCGAGACGGTCGACTTGTTGACTCCCGCACGCCGGGCCACCTCGGCCAGGGTGACTCGCTTTGGCATGGTTCGGCTCCTGTCTCGCTGGTCGCAGCAGCCTAGTCGGCCACCCCCACAGTACTCGCGCGATCGATTGCACTGGATCTGCCCCTCACCTCATGTGTCGGGTGTGTTAAACCTCAGCCCGCTGGGGCGCTGACCGTTGACCGCCCCATGGTGGTGTGCGATGGTTTCGCAATCGGTTGCGAAGGTGACTAGGGCCACAGCAGAAGGGAGGGTCGGCGAGGGCTACGAGTGGGCTCTTGTCGTGTCGATCCAAGTATTGATCATGAAGCATTCGAGCGGCCTCGGCGAAGGGGGCGTCGCCGCTCGTGGGTGGTGACGTCCGTGGTGACAGACGCCGTCGGGGTGCTCTTCCGCCCCGGCTGTTCAATGCCTCACCTCGCTGGTGGCGTCGCTCGCCAGATCCCGGCCCGAGTGTCTCCCCGCAAAGACCCCTGCTGATTCCACTTCTCCACGACCCGACGGCTTCATGTGAAGGAGAACTTCGATGGCAAATCTTGAAGACGCACCGACCGCTCCGCCTGTACGTCGAACGCTCAGGGTTTCGCGCAAGGAGACCCGTCTGGGCACGACTCTCGCTCTGCTCGCCTGGATCTTCGCCGTGTACGACTACATCATGTTCGGCACTCTGCTGCCGGAGATTCGCACTGAGTACGGCTGGTCCGAGGGCACCGCCACTGGGATCGCCACCGCCATTTCTGTGGGCACCATGGTCGTCGTTCTGGGCGTCGGCCCACTCGTGGACAAGATCGGGCGCCGCCGCGGGATGATGGTTACCGTCGGCGGTACCGCGCTGGCCTCAGGCCTGACCGCACTGACGATGAACCCCGCTTACCTCATTGGGGTGCGGTCCATCGCAGGTCTGGGGATCGCCGAGCAGTCGGTCAATGCGACGTACCTGAACGAGATCTACGCCGCGACCGAGGACGATAAGATCAAGAAGAACCGCGGGTTCGCCTACGCGGTTGTCCAGAGCGGTTGGCCGATCGGCGTCTTCCTGGCCGCCGGGTTTGTCGCCCTGCTGCTTCCGCTGGTCGGTTGGCGCGGCGTGTTCGCCCTGGCGACCCTGCCGGCGATCGCCCTTGTCCTGCTGCGCCGCAAGCTCAAGGAGAGCCCGCAGTTCACGATCATCGAGCAGGCGCGTGCCCTGGAGAAGCAGGGCGACAAGGTCGCCGCCGACTCCCTGCTGAACACCTACGGCCTGCGTCACGAGAACGGCGCGCCGCTGCGCGCGATCTTCGCGCCCATGTTCCGCCGCAACACGATCCTGTTGTCGGTCGTGTGGTTCTTCAACTTCTTTGGGGTGACCACGTTCACCGCCCTGGGGACCACTCTGCTCACCAGCGGCAAGGGCATCCCGTTCTCGCTGTCGCTGTTGGTTTTCATGGTCGCCAACATCGGTGGTTTCCTGGGGTACCTCACCTTCGGTGCCATCGGTCAGCGTTTCGGGCGTCGCGGCGCTGCCGGCGTGGGTTTCATCATCGCGTGCTTCTTCTACACCGGCATGCTGCTGTGGGCCGAGGGCACCGTCTCGATCATGGTCCTGTACGCCCTGGGGCAGTTCTTCATGGCCGGCCCGTTCGCCTGCCTGATGTTCTTCATGGGTGAGAGCTACAGCACCGATTGCCGCGGGACCGGCACCACCTTCCTGAACGCCATCGGGCAACCCGGCTCCATCGCCGCCGGCGCCATCATCACCGCCATGCTCGTGTCCGGCTACGACTGGACGGTCACGGCGATGGTCGTCGGTGTCACGGGAGTGTTCCTGTCTGGGGTGGCCATGCTCTGCTGCAAGGTCATGCCGCAGCTCGACGACTTCGGTGCCGGACACGCCGCGCACGGACCGGTGGCCTGAGCCGGCCTCGGCGCCACGATGGGTGCGACATCTGCACGAACCGATTAGGGATTGGGCTTCGTGAGCGGTTGACCTGTCTAGGCAGGGCGCGTACGGTCTACGCAATCGATCGCGTAGATGCCGCGAAAATGCACCTCAGAAGTTCGCAATCGATCGCATTGAGAGGATGACCGACATGGTCAAGGACATCCGCGTGGGTGTGGGCGTCGACATCGACGCCGTCGCAGGTTGGCTCGGCTCTTACGGCGGTGAGGACTCTCCCGCCGACATCCAGCGAGGGATGTTCGCCGGCGAGATCGGCGTCCCGCGTCTGCTGAAGCTGTTCAAGCGGCTGGGCATCCAGACCACCTGGTTCGCCCCCGGGCACTCCATCGAGACCTTCCCGCACCGCATCGAGCAGATCGTCGAGGCCGGCCACGAGCTGGCCGGGCACGGGTACTCGCACGAGAACCCAATCTCTCTGAGTCCGCAGCAGGAAGAAGACATCATCGCCAAGTCCGTCGAGCTGGTCGAGAAGTTCTCCGGCCAGAAGCCTCGCGGCTACATCTCGCCCTGGTCGGAGATGTCGCCGGCCACCGCGGACCTGCTGCTGAAGAACGGCTTCCAGTACGACCGCAGCCAGCACTTCCACGACTTCCAGCCGTTTTACGCCCGTTCGGGGGACTCCTGGACGGTCATCGACACCGCCAAGCCGGCCGCGGACTGGATGAAGCCGCTGATCCGGGGCCAGGAGATCGATCTGGTCGAGATCACCTTCAACTGGTACCTCGACGACCTGCCGCCGATGATGTTCATCAAGAAGAGCCCCAACAGCCACGGGTTCGTGAACCCGCGCGACATCGAACAGCTGTGGATCGACCAGTTCGACTGGGTCTACCGCGAGTACGATTACGCGATCTTTCCGATGTGCATCCACCCCGACGTCTCGGGGCGCCCCCAGGTGCTGCTCATGCTCGAACGGGTTCTGCAGCACATCCAGAAGCACCCGGGTGTGACGATCGAACCGTTCGAGAACACCGTCGCGGACTTCCGCCGGCGCTTCCCGTTCGAGAGCAACAGCCGGTACCCCTTCGACCGCGAGATCGACTGAGGCACGGGAGGCCGACGTGACCGCACCCCCCCGGCCGCCCCGGTCGCCGGGACCACCTCTGGTCCTGGTCGCCGCGCTGGGCGGCACCATCGCCTCCCTACCCGCGCACGACGGTCGGCACGCCTCACCCCAGCTGTCGGGCGCTGAGCTCCTTGCCGCCGTCCCGGGCATCGAACGCCTCGCCCGTCTCGAACCGCTGCAGTTCCGCCAGGAGCCCTCGGGTTACCTGCGGCCGGCCGACGTCGTCGAGCTCGCCGAGGTGGTCCGCAAACGGTCCTCCGAGGTCGACGGCATCGTCATCACCCAAGGAACCGACACCCTGGAGGAAACCGCCTTCCTCCTGTCGCTGTTGCTCGAAGACACCGTCCCGGTCGTCCTGACCGGCGCCATGCGCAACGCCGGTCAGGCCGGCGCCGACGGCCCGGCCAACCTCCTGGCGGCGGTCCGCGTCGCTGTCGACCCCCGCGTGCGCACCTGTGGACCGGTCGTCGTCTTCAACGACGAGATCCACCTACCGCACTACGTGCGCAAGGGCCACACCTCCCAGGTCAGCGCCTTCAGCTCCCCGGGCCTGGGCCCGGTGGGCTGGGTGGTGGAGGACCGGGTCAGGCTTCCGCTGCAGCCCCGGACCCGCGAACGGGTTCCGCTCCCGGACGGCCCACCGACCAGCTGGCCACGCATTCCGATCGTCACCCTGGGGATGGGCGCCGAACTCCCGGAGGTGGTCGCGTCGGGCGCCTGCCAGGGACTGGTCCTGGAGAGTTACGGCGCTGGCCACGTCCCCGGGTGGACGGTGGACGCCCTCACCGCCGTGAGCCAGACCATGCCGGTCGTGATCGCCTCTCGTACCGGCAGCGGTGAGCTGTACCGGCACACCTACGATTACCCGGGATCCGAGACGGACCTGTTGGCCCGAGGGCTGATCAGCGCTCGGCACCTGGACGGCCTCAAGGCTCGCCTACTCCTGGGTGCCCTGCTGGCCGCAGGAGTCCAGAGAGGAAACCTGCAGTCGGAGTTCGACCGCATCCTGTGCTGACCTCTTTGAACCACCCCACCCGCAGCCGCCGAGGGTACTGCCCCGGTCGAGAGGAAACCTGATGTCCACCCCGTCCACCACTGCGACGACCGCCGCGGTCGAGGCAGGTGTCAACGACGAGGATGACCAGCGACGCGTAGCCGTCATCACTGGCGCCTCCAGCGGCATCGGCCGGGCCGTCGCCGTGGAACTGGCCCGCCAAGGCGTCGACGTCGTCATCGGAACCCACCCGGCCGACGCTCACGACCCTGAGCTCACGGCACAGCTGGTCGCGGACGTCGGCGGGCGGTCCGTCATCGCCGCCGTCGATGTCAGCTCCACCGCCCAGGTGGACGCGTTCGTCCAGGCGGCCCTGAACACCTGGGGCCGGCTGGATGTCGTCGTGGCCAACGCCGGCATCCTGCGCCGGACGCCGTTGGCGGACATGAGCGACAGCGAGTGGAACCGCATTCTCGACGTGGACCTCACGGGGGCGTTTCGCCTCTTCCGCGCCGCCGCCCCGCACACCGGCGCGGGTGGGGCGTTCGTGGGAATATCTTCCTTCGCCGGCGCCATCTTCGGCTGGCAGGAGCACGTCCACTACGCCAGCGCCAAGGCCGGCATGCTCGGCCTCATCCGCAGCTTGGCCATGGAACTGGGCCCGCAGGGAATCCGCGTCAACGCGGTGGTGCCCGGTACCATCGACACCCCGCAGGCGAATGACCCGGTGAACTCCCTGGGCCCGGA
The DNA here is from genome assembly GCF_003002055.1 of Kineococcus rhizosphaerae. Taxonomy (NCBI): domain Bacteria; kingdom Bacillati; phylum Actinomycetota; class Actinomycetes; order Kineosporiales; family Kineosporiaceae; genus Kineococcus; species Kineococcus rhizosphaerae. The sequence continues at coordinate 21,473 of NZ_PVZF01000022.1, read as the reverse complement.
AGGGATCGCCGCTCAAGCCCTCGGAGTTCCGTTGCGGCGTACCGGGCGTGCCCAGGACGTAGCCAACGTGGTGCGCTTCCTCAGCTCCAGCGACGCCGCATACATCACCGGTCAGGCCGTCGTGGTGGACGGTGGGCTCTCGGTCCGGATGCCCGGATGAGCGCCCCCCTGTTGCAGGGTCGTCGAGCCCTCGTCGTCGGTGGCGGCGGTGAGATCGGCGCGGCTGTGGCGGAACTGTTCGCGGTCAACGGCGCCGCCGTCGTGGTCGCCGACCGTCCCGGCACCATCGCCTCGAGAACCATCACTGCCTCGAGCCGTTTCGAGACCGTCGACATCGACGTGACCGATCAGTCCTCGACGCGCGCCGCCGTGGCCGCGGCGACCGCACTGCTCGGCGGGCACGTCGAGATCGTCGTCAACAGCGCGGGGATCCTGGAGCAGGTTGCCGTCCGTGAGATGACCTTGGCGCAGTGGCAGCGGACCATCGACATCGACCTCACGGGGACGTTCCTGGTCGCCCAGGCGGTGCTGGACCCGATGCTGCAGGCTGGGTGGGGCCGGATCATCAACGTCGGTTCGCAGCTCGGTCTGCTCGGTGGCCAGACCCTGGCCCACTACGCCGCGGCCAAGGCCGGAGTCATCGGGTTCACCAAGTCCCTGGCCCGGGAGGTCGCCTCACAGGGCGTCCTGGTCAACACCATTGCCCCCGGCCCCATCGACACCGAGATGACGGCACGTGTCGACGAGGCGTGGAAGAAGGAGAAGCGGGCCGACTTGCCGCTGGGACGCTTCGGGACACCGGCCGAGGTCGCACCCACTGCCCTGCTGCTGGCCAGCGACCCCGGGGGCAACCTCTACGTCGGCCAGACCCTGGGCCCCAACAGCGGGGACGTCATGCCCTGAGGGGCAACCCCGCTGACTGCGGCTGCATGAACTGTGGCAGCACGAACGACTGATGCATGACGACGAACAACAACGAACGACACAGGTGGAGCATGAGCAACCAGAACCCAACCGACGTCTTCTTCGAGAAGTACGACCTCAACGGGCTGACGCTGCCGAACCGGTTGGCGGTGGCCCCGATGACGCGCGTGAGCGCGAACGCCGATGGCACCGTCACCGAGCGCGTCGCGAACTACTATGAACGCTGGGCGCGCGGCGGGTTCGGCCTCGTCATCACCGAGGGGTCCTTCACCGACTCCGAGTTCAGCCAGACCTACCTGCACCAGGCCGGGCTGGCCCGCCCCGAACACGCCCGTGCGTGGTCGACCGTCGTGGAACGCCTGCACGACGGCGGGTCCCTCGTCTTCGCCCAACTGCAGCACGGTGGTGGGCAGTCGCAGGGCAACGCCCACCGTGACGGGACCGTCGGCCCCTCGGCGATCGCCCCTCGTGGTGAGCAGCTCGGCATGTACCGCGGCAGCGGCCCCTACCGCACCCCTCGCGAACTGACCCACGCCGAACTGCGCGACGTCCGCGCCGGTTTCGTCCAGTCCGCGAAGAACGCCGTGGACGCCGGGTTCGACGGGGTCGAGGTGCACGGCGCCAACGGCTACCTGCTCGACGAGTTCATCACCGACTACCTCAACGAACGCACCGACGAGTACGGCGGTGACGTCGCCGGCCGCATCCGCTTCGCCGTGGAGGTGTGCCAGGACGTCATCGACGCCGTGGGGTCGCAGATCACCGTGGGGATCCGCATCTCCCAGGGCAAGGTCAGCGACAACCACCACAAGTGGGCCGGCGCCGAGCAGGAGGCAGCACAGATCTTCGTCGCCCTACGTGAGTCCGGTGTCGATTACGTCCATACCACCGAATACCGCGCCAGCGCCCCGCTGAACAGCGAGGGCACCAAGACCCTGGCCCGGGTGGCCAAGGACCACTTCGGGCGCACCGTGATCGCCAACGGCGGCATGGAGGTCGTGGCCGACTCGCGCGAACTCCTCACCACCGGTGCGGCCGACGTCGTGGCCATCGGCAAGGCTGCGCTGGCCGACCCGAGCTGGCCGCAGACCCTGCGTGCCGGTGGCGACACGAACCTGCCGCTACCCGACGGTCTGCTCGGCCCCTTAGCCGATGTGAAGGACCTCGAACTCGAGCTCAGCTGAGCGTTCCCCTCAGCCGGCCCGGACTGTTCCCGCTGTTCCGGGACCGGTTCGGGAGGCCCCCGACCCGTCTACGCACCCCGCGAAGGAGCAGGCATCGTGCGCGCGAGGACCAACAGCGCCGGCAAACCGGTCACGATCGCCCAGATTGCCGCCCGCGCCGGGGTGCACGCCGCGACGGTCTCGCGGGCGCTGGCCGACCCCCCGACTTCGGTCGGCCCGGACACGGCGCTGCGCATCCGGGCGCTGGCGGTGGAGCTGGGGTATGTCCCAGACCCGGCCGCCTCGAGTCTGCGGACCCGCCGCAGCCGGGTGCTGGGCGTGCTGGTTCCCCTGTTGACCGACTACGTCCTGGCCCGCATCTACGAGGGGGTCGACGACGGGGCCTAAAAGGCCGGGTACAGCACGGTCGTCACCAGCACCAACGACGACCCGGCCACCCGCCTGGACAAGCTGGACAAGCTCCTGGGACGTCGGGTCGAAGGGGTGATCGTCGGCGATGCGCGGCTCGGTGGTGATGAGGTCATCGCCACGATGGCGCGGCGGGGGACCCCCTTCGTCATGGTCAACCGGCGGTTGCAGGGCCATCCCAGCGTCACCACCGACGACGTCCGCGGGGGAGAACTGGCCGCGGCGCACCTGTTGCGGCTGGGGCACCTGCGGGTCGGTGTCGTGGCCGGGCACTCCCACGCCAGCACCAACGTCGAACGAGTCCACGGATTCACCCGGACCCTGCGCCGGGCCGGAGTCGAGGTCGAGGAACGACTGGTCGTCGACTCCGACAGCGACGTCGACGGTGGCTACGCCGCGGCCACCCACATCCTGCAGACCGAACCGCACACGACGGCGATCTTCGCCATCAACGACTTCGCCGCCATCGGGGCCATGGGTGCCGCCCGCGAGAGAGGCCGACGCCCCGGTCAGGACATCGCCGTCATCGGGTACAACGACATCCCGCTGGTGCGACACCTGCCCGTCCCCCTGACCTCGGTGTCCTCGCCGATGGAACGAATGGGACGGCGTGGCGCCGACCTGCTGTGCCAGATCATCGACGGAGCCGACGTCGAGGCCGAGCTCCTCGAACCGACGCTCATCGAACGTGAATCCACCACCGGAGTCCTCTCGCCCACTTAGGGGAAAGGACCCCGTGACCAAACCGCCCCAGCACACCGGAGGAAACCCATGAGCAACCAGACCCAGAGCACCCAGAACCAGGCCGAAACCACGCTCGACCCGCAGGCCTACATCGACGACATGGCTCGCAAACGCGGTTACGTCCTCGACTACCACAAGGTCATGGCCAAGACCGACTTCCCGGTCCTGCAGGCGGCCAACCACCTCGTATCGGCGGCCTACCTTGACCAGCGACGACTGGACCGCAAGACCAAAGAGCTGATCTTCATCGTTTCCCTCACCGTGATGCGGGCCTCCAAGGGGCAGATCCAGAGCCACATCCGGGTCGCGTTGAACCTCGGCCTGAGCCCGGAGGAGATCCTGGAGGCCATCGAGATCTCGCTGCCCGAGGCTGGGATCGTCGCGTTCCAGGAAGGTTTCGAAGCCTGGCGCGAGATCGTTGGCGCCGAAGGTCTGGAACCGACCGTCGAGGCGTTCGACGCTGGAGCCGCCAACCGCGGTTCGGCTCGATGAGCCTGGCCGGCGCCACCACCGACGGCGTGGTCAGCCTGGGCAACGTCGGTTTTGTCGGTTTGGGCACGATGGGAACACCGATGGTGCGCAACCTGCGCACCGCCGGGTGGTCGGTCACGGCCTTCGATGCGAACTCGGACACGCTGCAGGCCGCAGTCGCGGACCTGGGTGTCGTGGCCGCGACGGAGGTGGCCGAACTCGCAGCCCTCGACGTCGTCATCCTCATGCTGCCCAACAGCCGAATCGTCGAGACGGTCCTGGGCCAAGAGTCCAACGCGGGGAGCCTTCTGGCCCGGTTGCGGCCCGGTTCGATCGTGGTCGACATGGGGTCGTCCAACCCCGATTCCACCCGAAGCCTGGCGAAGCGGTTGCGCACCCGAGGATCCGATCTGGTTGACGCTCCCGTCTCGGGCGGTCCCCGTCGCGCAGTGACCGGTGACCTCACCATCATGGCCGGCGGTGAGGCCGACAGCGTCGCCCGGATCCGACCGGTGCTGGACCCGTTGCGCAGCGAGTTCACCCACGTCGGTCCCGTGGGGTCGGGTCACGCATTGAAGGCCCTGAACAACCTGCTCTCGGCGATCGGCCTGGTCGGCGCCTTGGAGGTCCTGACCGTGGGGGCAAAGTTCGGCCTGGACCCGCAGACCATGCTGGACGTCATCAACACCTCTACGGGCCGCAACCAGTCCACCGAGGTCAAGATCGGCCAGCAGGTGCTTTCGGGGGACTGGAATATCGGTTTCTCGTTGCCGCTGACGGTCAAAGATGTGGGGACTGCGCTGGAGCTGGCGCAGTCGCAGGACATCCAGACGCCCGTGGCCGCTGCGGCTGTCGAAGTGTGCCGCAAGGCGCTGGATTTCCTCGGGACGCCGTCGCCGGACCAGTCGGAGATCGCCAAGTACCTGCACAGCACGACCGGGGTCCGGCTGGCCCCAGCCACGTCGGAGGAGGCGCGATGAGTGTTCTCCAGAACGCCGCCGAGACCGCGGCGCGTAGCCAGCGGGAACCACTGACGCACTGGATCGGGGGGCGAGGGGTGGTCTCCCCGGAGACGACCTACAGGGTGGGGGTCGACCCTGCCACGGGTGGTCCCGGGGTGGGTGTGCCCGCCGGAACGGCCCAGGACGTCGACCTGGCCGTCCGTTCGGCCGACGCCGCAGCGTGGAACTGGCGCAAGACGGCTTCGGCCGAGCGTGGCCGTGTTCTGGCCGCGATCGCCGCCACGCTGCGGGCCCGCGCCGAAGAACTGGCCGACCTGGAGATCAGTGATACCGGAAAACCCCGGCGCACAGCGCTCGCCGAGGTGATCGGCGCCGCCGACTACTTCGAGTTCTACGCCGGTCTGGTGAACCTGCCTCACGGCGAGGTCATCGACGTCGTCCCCGGCCAGCACGTCTACACGTTGCGAGAACCGTTCGGTGTCATAGGCGTCATCACCCCGTGGAACCTGCCGATCAACCAGGCCGCCCGGGCGGTGGCCCCAGCGTTGGCCGCGGCGAACACAGTGGTAGCCAAACCGGCCGAGGTGACCTCGCGTACCACGCTCGAACTGGCCCGCATCGCCACCAAGCAGGGCCTGCCCGACGGCGTCTTCAACGTCGTCCTGGGTTCAGGCACCGTGGTCGGGGAGGCCCTGGTGCGGCACCCGCTGGTTCGCAAGCTCGCTTTCACCGGTTCGGTGGGGGTGGGGCAGTCCATCGGGCGGCTGGCCGCCGATCGGGTTTTGCCGCTGACCCTGGAGCTGGGGGGCAAGTCGGCCAACGTCGTCTTCGACGACGCCGACCTGGAGTTCGCCGCCACCGAGGCGGTTCGCGCGTTCACCACCAACGCCGGCCAGGTGTGTTCGGCCGGGACCCGCCTGCTGGTGCAGTCCACGATCCACGACGCTTTCGTCGACGCTGTCGTGTCGGCCACGCGCAGGCTGAAGGTAGGGACCCATCTCGGGCCGCTCATCACCGAGGGGCAGTTCCGGACGGTGCAGGAGTACTTCCACATCGCCCGTGTCGAGGGAGCAACCGCCGCGACCGGTGGCCAGGTCGCCACCGGTTCGGGGATGGGGTTCTACGTTGAACCCACCGTCTACACCGGCGTCACCAACGACATGCGCATCGCCCGTGAGGAGATCTTCGGGCCCGTGCTCGTCGTGGTCCCGTTCGAGACTGAGGACGAAGCGGTGGCCTTGGCCAACGACTCCGACTTCGGTCTGGTCGCCGGGGTGTGGACGCAGAACGTCAGCCGGGCGCTACGGGTGGCTGAATGTCTGGAGGTCGGGCAAGTTTTCGTCAACACCTGGTCGACCGCGTCGGTGCAGACCTCCTTCGGCGGCCAGAAACTCAGCGGATACGGCCGGGAAAAAGGGATTGAAGCCCTGAACCACTACTCGCAGGTGAAGTCTGTGAGCATCGCACTGCGCTGAGCGTGGACTTTCGTCCGCCCCGCCCGGCGATGTGTCCTCGCAGCTGGTGGGCGATCTGCAAAGGCGGGAAGGCGCTGGTCCATAGTGCCGATCTTGGCGCCGGCCTGGTCGAGCTCGGTGAGTTGGCCGGAAAACTGTCCCGCGGTGGCCTGCGTTGGGCGGCCCGGCTGTTGGACATGATTGACGGCTGATCCAAGGACGTGTTCGCGGCGTGGTTGGTGGCCCGACCCCAGGACTGGTGAGAGAGCCCGTCAAAGTCGTTGCGTGGTCGGGTTGACCGGCCTTAAGCGTGCAGCAGCGTAGGAACTGTCTGAGGCGGTCACCGTCACGGATCTTTTCCACGTCGTCGGAGCCTGACCGGTTCTCCGGACACTAACCTGAGGCGATGATGTCGCCCAGAAAGGAGTCCCCGGTGCCCCGATCCCACCCGCCTGAGTTCCGTCAACCCGCCGTGGAACTGGCCCAGCTACGTGAGCAGCTGATCGGCAAGATCACCGCTGACCTCGGCGGAACGGCGCCCGCAACCAGGGGGCCTAGTTGGGCAGAACTCAGCCCCGCAAGAGGTCGGGGTCAAGAGCGCCGAAGGCGTTGAGGGTGACGTCGATATCCGCGGACGAATGTGCCGTGGACAGGAACATCCTCCCATTGGGCAGGAGGAACAGACCTGCCTGCGACAGTCGACGGGACCAACGGTCCCAGACGGACCAGTCCAGACCTTCGAACTCTCTGGGTGACACGGCGTCCGTGACACCTGGGAGAACTTGGACGATGGGCCCGAGGTGGTGCACGTGCGCGCGAACCCGACGGTCGCGGAAGGTGCGACGCAGACCCTCAGCAAGCGTTCCGGCTGTCTGCCAGAGCTGTTCGTGGACCCCGGGGCGCGACAGTTCGGTGAGCGTCGCGGAGACAGCGGCCATGGCGAGGGCGTTGCCGTTGTAGGTGCCCGAGTGGGCACATCCTTGTTCGACGAGGTCGACGACGTCTGCACGCCCGGCGACGGCGGCGACGGAGAAACCGTTCCCGAGCGCCTTGGCGTACACGGCGAGGTCGGGAATCGTGCCGTAGAGCTCCACTGCTCCCCCGAGGGCGACGCGGAACCCGGTGATCACCTCGTCGAAGACGAGGAGAGCGCCGTGCGCATCGCACGTGCTGCGGAGGTCGCGGAGGTAGTCCGGGTCCGGTGCGATCACCCCGGTGTTGCTGAGGACTGGGTCGAGCAAGACGGCTGCGACCTCCTGTCCGTGCGCACCGAAGAACTCCGCGAGATCCTCCCGGTCGTTGAACTCAACGACCCGGACGTCGTCGACGGACCGTGGGTTCTGACCGCGAGTCGCGAGAACCGGTTCGTGTCCGCCACGGTGACCCCGGTAGCTGAGCAGCACCGAGTCGTGCCATCCGTGGTAGGCACCCGAAGTCTTGACGATGAGGTTTCGACCCGTCGCGGCCCGCGCGAGGCGGATGGCGACCTGGATCGCCTCGGTCCCTGTGTTGCTCCAGAGCACGCGTTCGAAGGCCGGAACCGCCGACAGGAGCTTCTCTGCGGCGATGCGTTCGCCGGGGTGGATCCCGCCGAACAGCTGTCCGCGGGGCACCTGCGCGGTCACCGCGTCTGTGACTGCGGGGTGCGCATGGCCGAGGATCACGGGCCCCCAGCCCAGCACGTAGTCGACGTACTCGTTGCCGTCCACATCGAAGAGCCGACTACCGCGGCCGGATGTGAAGGACAGCGGCTGGGGCTGCAGAACGCTCCGCAGGCCGGAGGTGACACCGCCGCCGATGCTCGCCCTCGCCCGTTCCAGGTGCTGCACCGACTTGCCGACACAACGCGGCGCGGTGGTCCAACGGCCTGCGGGCGGGCGGTGAGGGCGGGGATCGATGTCTGTCACAGTCGCTCCAGAGTGCGAGACGAGAAGGGCTGGTGTGGTGCTGTGGGAGCTGGGGAGCGGGGAAACTGTTGAACGACGCGCCGCCGTACAGCGACCACGACGGCGCGTCGGGACGAGAGCGCCTTACAGCTGATTTCACTATGAGTTGCGGGACGGCTGGTGCCGTCGCAGCCTTGATGGCATGACCGATGAGGTGGTGCTGGAGCGCGTCGCGGAGCTGGTGCCGGACGAACTCTGGCAGCGGGTCCAGCCGTTGCTGCCGCCGCGTCCACCGCGCCGGTTCCGTCACCCAGGCCGGCTACCCCGCAACGACCGGGCCGCGCTGGCCGGCATCGTGCACGTCCTGATCACCGGCTGCACCTGGGGCCAGCTGCCGACCGAGCAGTTCGGCTGCTCTGGTGTCACCTGCTGGCGCCGGCTGCGGGACTGGACTGAGGCCGGCGTCTGGCCGCAGCTGCACCAGGTCCTGCTCGAGGAGCTGCGCGCCGCCAGCAAGCTCGACCTGAAGACCGCCGTGGTGGACGGCTCGCACGTGCGAGCTCTCAAAGGGGGGCTCACACCGGTCCTTCGCCAGTAGACCGGGCCCGCAACGGATCAAAGCACCACCTGCTCACCGACGCCGGTGGCGTTCCGTTGGCCGTCACCCTCACCGGCGGCAACCGCCACGACGTGACGCAGCTCCTGCCCTTGGTCGACGCCTTCCCAGTCGTTCGCGGTGTTCGCGGCCGGCCTCGCCTGCACCCGAGGTACCTGTTCGCTGATCGCGCCTACGACTTCGACATCTACCGCCGCGCGCTGCGCGCACGCGGGATCGTCCCGCGTATCGCCCGCCGCGGTGTCGTCCACGGTTCAGGTCTGGGACGCACCCGCTGGGTCGTGGAGCGCACCTTCTCCTGGCTGCATCAGTTCAAGCGGCTGCGGATCCGCTACGAGGTCCGGGCTGATCTGCATCTGAGCCTGCTGCAGCTGGCGTGCGCGCTGATCTGCCACCGGAAGCTCTCAACCTCATAATGAAAGAAGCTGTTAGACGTCCTGGCGGCCGATGCGCTGGTAGACCTCTGGGGACCGCCTGCGGAGGATCAACGCGTAGACGACTCCGACGACGAGACAGGTGTAGAACAGCATCATCAACCCGCTAGCCAGGGCCTGGTTGCCGCCGACCATCGTTCCGAGGTTGGCTGAGGCAAGAGCAAGCGCGCCGACGAGCCCGAGCGCGGCGATCACAGGGGCGATCGTGCGGCTCCACGACAGGGAGCCCGTCCGGTCAGCGGCGAAGAAGCGGACGACCGCAATGCTGGTAAGGAGCATCAGCAGGATCAGAGCGTAACCGCCGATGCCCACGAGCACTGCGTAGATGGTCGCCCCGTCGCTTCGGGCCAGGACCAGTACGGTCAGGAAGGCGACCGCGATGATGCTGGTCGCGATGGACGCGACGTGGGGCGAACCGTGGCGTGCGTGCACGCGACCCAGCCGCGGGTGGAAGACCCGGTCGACGCTGAGGGAGTAGAGGTAGCGGGTCGTCACGTTGTGGGTCGCGAGGTTCGCAGCGAAGATGCTCGTCACCAGCAGGACGTTCACCAGGTCCACCGCGACGTTGCCCAGGTACTGCTGGATCGAGGCGAATACCGTCCCTGTGGGGTCGCTTGCAGACGCGTCGACGACAGCCGACGTGCCGATACCGGTGATCATCGCCCACGCCGAGGTCGCGTAGAGGACGGCCATGGTGATGATGGCGATGTACGTGGCCCGGGGAACGGTCCTGGCTGGGTCGCGCGCCTCCTCTCGGAAGACCGCGGTCGCTTCGAACCCGGAGAAGCAGACGATGCCGAAGAGGGCTGCGAGCCCCAGGTTGCCCGAGAAGATGTTCGACACGACCAACGGGGCGCCGGTCTGTCCGTCCTGCCCGCCGGTGGCGAAGACGACGGCGTTGTAGGCCACGACGACGATGAGTTCCAGAGTCATCGTAACGGTGAGGATCTTCGCGGAGAGGCTGATCTTGAAGTAGCCGAGGGTTCCAGCCGTGGCCATGAGGACGAGTACCCAGGCCCACCAGGTGATGTCGGGCCCGCCGAGCACGTCTCGGACCAGGGCTTCCAGGACGATCCCGCCGAAAGCGTAACCGCCGACCAGGACGAAGATGTAGGACACGACAGCCAGGAAAGCCGCTCCCAGCCCGATCGGTCGGCCGAGGCCGGCAGTGATGTAGGCGTAGAAGGCGCCGGCGTTCGGGAGCTTGCGGCCCATCGCGGTGAACCCCACGGCGAACAGCAGGATGAGCAGGCCGGCGGCGAGGTACGCGATGGGGGCGCCCAGTCCGTTGCCGACGCCGATGATGACGGGGACGAACCCTACGAACACCGACAGAGGTGCGTTGAACGCCAACACCGTGAAGACGATGTCCATCGTGCCCAGGTTTCCCTCGAGTCGGCGTTCCTCGGGCGCGGCGGTGTTGCTGCGCGTTGTCGACGTGCTGTCTTGCATCTCCGCGGACATGATGACTCCAGGTTTCCCGATCGGTGGGGGAGACGGGGTGGTGCGGGCCCTTCGACATCCTCGTCGGGAGCCGGAGGTGCGATGTGGATGAGGTGACGACGGGTGGAACTCACGGGACCGGACGCCGTGGATGCATCCGGGTGCCGTGAGGGTCAGGGAGCGTCGGGACGCACTGCTTCCGTGAGCGAGTCGGCGGCCTGTCCGAGCCACTTCTCCAGTTCGACCACGGCACCCGGGTTGTTCCAGTTCACCGACACGGCCGACAAGGCGATGTGACCGCGACGCAAAGCGTCGAAGTCCGTCCCCTCCTCGGCGACGTAGGGGGCGTCTCCGTCGTGCGTAACGCCGAAGGTGAAGTAACCGCGCGAGTTCCCGTGGGTCTCGATCTGCAGGCTGTTCCTCGCCCAGTTGCGCCGACCGAGTCGGGTGACCTCGGCGCGGACGTCGACCGCGGGTCGACCCGGGGCGTTGAGGTTGATGGCCGTGCGGGCGGGCATGCCGCTGGTGAGGACCTGTTCGACGACGTTCACCGTCGCCCGCACGCCTAGGGACCAGTCGTATCCCGTCGCGTCCACCAGGCGGAACAACCCGTCCACCGACTGCTGCGATGCGGCGATGGCGGGCAGACCCAGCAGGGCGCCCTCGAGGGCCGAACCCATGGTGCTGGAGTAGGTCGAGTCGTCGCCCAGGTTCGCCCCTTCGTTGATTCCGGACAAGACGAGTTCGGCGTCGTTGGCCAGGTCTGACAGCATCGCCACACGGACGCAGTCGGTGGGCGTGCCGTCGCAGGCGTACACGGGGTTTGTCATGTCTCCACCCACCTGCTCGATCAGCACGGGGTTGCGGAACGTGGCGCCCCGCGAGGAACCGCTGCGGGGGTGGCTGGGGGCGACGGTGAGGACGCGGTGACCGGCCGCGATGAGGCCGTCTCGCAGGGAGTGCAGTCCGTCGGACTGAACGCCGTCGTCGTTGCACAGGAGGATGCTCATGCGGGAAGCCGCTCCAAGGTCTCGCGGCCCGGCGCCCAGCGCCGGGCTCCGGGGATGGTGGACGGGGCGGAGTGGATGGCCCACTCCGCTGCTGTGTAGCCGGCCATGGCGCCGGAGGTGACGCCGACGCCACCCAGACCGGTACAGGTGATGACGCTCTCGTCGTGCCGCTCGGGGCCGATGATGAACTCGCCGTCGCTGGTGAGGGGGTAGAGACCCGTCCAACCCGCTTCGACAACCAGACCGTCGAGGTGCAGCCGCTCGTCGATGGCCTTCTGAACCGCCTCGACGTACGAGGGTTCGACCTCGGGACGGTAGTTCTCCGGATCGGCGATGGGATGGTCGTCGAGGACCTGGTAGGTGTGCAGCCCCGCGAGGAGCGTGTCGTCGTCGAATCGGCGGAAGTAGAGCGCCTCTCCTTCCGTGCCGGGCATGTACAGGTTCACCATCGGCATCGTGTAGCTGAGAGGGTGCGGCAGTCTTACCTTGACGATGTCGTGGACCTGGGGGAGCACGGGGACGGAGTACCCCAAGACGTCCGCCACCCGTCCAGCCCACGCACCCGCGGCGTTGATGACGACGTCCGCGGTCACGTCCCCCGCGCTGGTCTGCAGCCGGTGTCCTCCAGCGGGAAGCGCCTCGTGACCGATGACGTCCGCCTTCAGGTACGTCGCCCCCAGCTCGACCGCCTCGTCCACGAGGGCTTGGCACATGTAGCCGCCGTCGATGGTTCCGTCCCGGGGACCGAACAGGCCGCCGGAGAGGTCTCCCGTCTCGAGATCGGGCACCAGTTCCTGCAGTTGCCGACGGGTCAGCAGTTGGGAGTCCTGCGGTCCGAGACCGAGGTCGCGCTGGACCTTGACCACGTCCTCCAACCGTTCGATGTCCGCCGGGGTCCAGGCGACGCGGACGTTGCCGATCCGGTTGAGGGGGAGTCCCCGTTCCGCCTCGAGGCGGAAGAACAGCTCGCGGGCACGCATCCGCAGTTCGATGTGCAAGGGGTCGACAGTCTGGACGTTGTAGATGGCGGCCGATCGGCCCGACGACCCGCTGGCGGGTGCGTCCCGCTCGACGAGCGTGACACGTGCGCCCAGCTCGGCAGCTCGTCGAGCGGCTCCGCTGCCGGCGGTGCCGGCGCCGATGACGGCGATGGACAGGGTCATGTGGTTCTCCTTCGGCGGAACGGGACGACGATCATGCGGAGGCTTCGGAGGCCGGTTCGCTGACCGACTCCAAGATGAAGAGGTTGGCGCGCGTCCCGCCGTCGACGACGATGTCTTCGCCGGTGATCCCGGAGGAGTGCGGACCCAGGAGGAAGTTGACCGCTCCGGCGATCTCGAGGGGCGTCGTCATGCGGCCCAACGGGGCGCGGCGGAAGTTCGTGCGCATGCGGTGCAGCATCTGGGGGTCGACGCTCTCGGCGGCCATGTCGGTCAGCGTCCATCCCGGGCTCACCGAGTTCACGCGGATGCCCAGAGGTGCCAGTTCCACGGCCGCGGCCCTCGTCAGACCCAGGAGTCCCGTCTTCGCCACGACGTAGCTCGCGTAGGGACCGTCGGCGCCGTAGGCGTCGACCGACGCGATGTTGACGATGCTCCCGCCACTCGGCATCAGGCGCGCAGCCAACTGCGTTGTGACGAAGGCGGCCGTCAGGTTGACGTCGAGGACGCGATGCCAGCTCTCGCGCGGAGTGTCGAGGAAGGCGTACTCCTCGGCGATGCCGGCGTTGTTGACCAGACCGTCCACTGTTCCGTGCTCGTCGGCGATCTCGGCGAAGGCGCGGTCGAGTTCCTCGGGGCGTCCCACGTCGGCGACGTGGCGGCTGAGGCGGGGTGCGGTCGTGGCCAGTTGCGCAGCGGCCTCGTCGAGGGTCCGGGCGCTGCGCCCGATGAGGGCTAGCGAGCTGCCCGCCTTGGCGGCGGCGACGGCCATCTCCAGGCCCAATCCGCGGCCACCGCCGGTGATGACGACGGTCTTGTCCTTGAGGTCGGTCATGTGGCTCTCCGGGTCTGCGGGGGCGGGTCGGATGACGGGTCAGGTCAGAAGCGTGCGTGCGCGGTGACGCTCCGGGCGGCCCGCAGGAAGTCCTCGAACCGCCCCGACTCGATGACGGCGCGGGCCTGGTTGAAGTTGTTCGCCGCGTACTTCTGGTAGGTCCACCCGTCGAGGGGGGTCGTCTGCGTGCCAAGGAGGGGCTCGGCCATCAGGGCCCAGGCACCGTCACGGACACCGGCGACCAGTCGCATCAGCTCCAGACGGGCGCGTTGGGCGTCGTCGGCCGCCGGATCGTAGGCCAGGACGAGTTCCTCGGTCTCGGCGGGTGTGAGCTCGGCCTGGCACGCGAAGGAGGCCAGCTCGAAGGCGACCCAGCCGTTGCCGGCGTAGTCGAAGTCCACCATCACGAGGTGGTCCGGCGCGTCCTGGATGAAGTTCTGCGGAACGAGATCGCTGTGGCAGAACCCCACAGGAGGTTTGCGTGTCTGGAAGAGGGCTTCGATCCTCAGCACGGCACCGAGGAGCTCTTGCGTCCCCTCCGGCAGCGACGCCTCGGCGTCCGCGAACTCGACGAACGTCCGCAGGTCGTCGAAGGGGGAGAACCACCGGGAGTTCGTCGAACCGAGCTTGAGGTCGCTGAGAGTGCGAGCCACGAGGGGGATCAGCGCGGCGTCGCGGACGTACTGGGACGTGACGGTAGCTCCCGTGGTGAAGGCGGACAGGAAGTGGCCTTCGTCGGGGGAGCAGGCGATGATGTCCGGCGCCAGGCCGAGCGCCGCCGCGTCGCGCTGAGCGACGATCGCCGCGGAGCGCGACACGCCCCAGCGCGTCGCGTCGAGAGCGCACAGCCGTAGGGCCCAGCTGCCCGCCGCGCCGTCGATGCGCAGGTTCACGTTGCTGGCACCCCCCGACAGGCGGGTCACGGTCAGTGGACCGGTGAGTTCGGGCAGGTCCCAGCGGCCGAGGACGTCGAGGGTCTGGGCGCGGATGTCGTCGCTGACGTCCTCGCTGAAATGCGTCGACGCCGGCAGGTGGGGGCTGCGCAGGGGCTCCGTGGTGGTCACGGTCAGGTCCTCGGGCATCGGAAACCTCTCAGGCTGGGTGAGGGTGGGCGGGGTGGTCTGGGAGGCCCCGTCGTGGGGTCGTGGGGTCGTGGACCCGCGGTGCGGTCGTCGCGCCGGGCGGCCGTGGGGGGTCGTCGAGCACCCCGCTCGAGCGCTGGGCCCCCGGTGTTCCAGCGTTGGTCACCGGCGCAACAGGCCTGCAAGGGGTCGACGTCGCGGTCGGCCGTCTGCTGCCTGGTCATGGTGCACTCCTCGGTCACGTCGTCGTACCCGAACGAACGTAAAGTAAGCGTGTTACAGGAAGAGCGCCGGCACTGTTACGGACTTGTTTCGCGCAGCGACAGGAAGGTAGCGCGGAGTCATGCGATCCGTCGAGGGAATCCTGCCGCACCCCTTGGCAACAGCCGAACGATCGTTAAGCTAGGACGAGAGCCGGCCACCGGGCCGCCCAGACAAGGAGGGGTTGACCATGCGCGTGGTCGCACTTGGTGGATCGGGAGCCATGGGTCGACAGGCGTTGACCACCCTGTCCAGGATCGCATCGCCGGACGAGATCGTGGTGGCCGACCGCAACGGCCGGGCTGCCGAAGAGACGGCCCGACACCTGCTGGACGCGGGGCAGACCGCCCGCGCGGTCGAGCTGGACGTGACCGACACGCCCGCGCTGCTCCGACTGCTCGAGGACGCGGACGTCGTGCTCAACACGGTCGGTCCCTTCTTCAAGTTCGGGGTGCCGATCCTGCGCGCCGCCATCGCAAGCAGGACCCGGTACTACGACATCTGCGACGATCCCGAGCCGACCGCCGAGATGTTGGGGCTGCACGCCGAGGCCGAGGCCGCGGGTGTCACGGCCGTCATCGGTGCGGGCGCGAGCCCTGGCTTCATGAACATCCTCGGCCGACTCGCCACCGGCGGTCTCGACGAGGTCCACGACATCGCCACCGCATGGTCGTTCAACAGCAGCTACCAGGACTGGGACCTGCTCCGCTCCTTCAACGGGCAGAGCGAGGCCGCTCTCGAGCACTTCTTCGAGCAGGTGACGGGCACCGTCACCACGCTGGAAGAAGGTGTCTTCGTGGAGAGCACACCACTGGAGCCCGTCGAGATCGACATCCCCGGGCTGGGGCAGGGCACGGGGTACGTGGTGGGGCATCCCGAGCCCATCACCTTCCGCGACAGCTTTTCCGTCACCGGAGGATGCCGAAGCCTGTGCCTTATGACCGCCGACCGCGCTGCGGAGTTCTCGATCCTCGCCGGCAAGATCGAGTCGGGTGAGATCTCGGTGGCCGAGGCCACCCGCCTCCTCGTGGACCGGGATACCGAGATCGGACGACGCGCGCAGGCCGAGGCGCCGCGCTTCCGTGGCGTCGGGGACTTGCCGATCTACTTCGTCGCCGCCACCGGAACGCGGGACGGGCAGTCCGTGACGCAGTTCGCCGCGACGCGCAACAAGCCTGAACCCATGGCCATCGGGACGGGTGTCCCCCTGGCGGTAGCCGCCGCGACGGGCATGGGGCAGGTTCTGCCCGCGGGGGTCTTCCCGCCCGAACGGGTGCTGAACCCTGAACCCTTCCTCACGCTCGTTGCGGAGCACTGGGGTGTCCCTCGTTCCGAGTTGCTCTACCAGGGTTCGGTGACGCACGAGCGGGTCGGTACTGGGGTCTGACCGTCTGTCCTGCTCGTGGTGGAATCTTCGGTACGTCGTGCTCCGTCCGCCGCTGCAGTCCGGTGGGGGAAGAGCCATCACCACCGCAGAGTGTCGGGAGCAACCATGGCGATCACGTCCGAGTACGAGACCTTCCGATCCAGCGTGCCCAACGGCATCGACGACCCGGACCTGGCCAACCTCGTGCACGTGCTCGCGGCGGCGAGCGCCGGCACCGGTGAGGTTCGCGGCGACACCCGCGAACGGTTGCTCGTCGCCGCGATCGAAGCCTTCGCACGCGAGGGCTTCGGCGGGACGTCGATGCGCACGCTGGCATCGGCCGTGGGTATCAAGGCCGCCGCGATCTACGCCCACTTCCCGTCGAAGGAATCCATCCTGTCGGCGGCACTGGCCCGGGCGTACTGCTCCTTCCTGGTGGATGTGGTGGTCCCCCAGGACGGCGACGAACCGTGGCGGCGACTGGACGGTCTGTGCCGTCGCCACATGACGTTCCAGCTGAACCGGTCGGGGTTGGCGGCGGCCAGTGACAGCCTCCTGAACAACCAGTCGGTGCTGACCATCGCCGACCCCACGGTGCAACGCGTTCTGCGAGAGGCTCGGTCGAGTTACTTCGGGTGGCTGTACCGGGAGGTCGTTCACCTCCGCAGGTCCGTCCGATCGCCCGACGCCCGCGTCCAGACACGGTGCATCCTCACCTTGTGCGACAGCCTGACGCAGTCGAGTTCGGACGTCCTCAGCGTCAACCACGAGGCCGTGATCGACCGCTACATGGCGGTCGTCTGGAACATCCTCGGTATCCATGACCCAACTGAGAGAAGTGAGTGATCTTGTGTCGTACGCGTCCGCACCTCCCGCCGGTCCGATGCGCACCGGGCCCAGGAGTGGTGTGAGCAGCGAAGCCGTCGAGTTCTCCGTCGACGACACCACCGTGCGGGGCACCTTCAGCGTGCCGGTGGGCGCCGCGTCACCCGTGCCCGTTGTTGTGATGGCCCACGGGTGGGCCATGGTGGCGAGCGGGGACCTGCAGGACTACGCGGAGAGCTTCCAGGCCGCCGGATTGGCGACGCTGACCTTCGACTTCCGCCACCTTGGTCGCAGCGACGGAACCCCTCGTCAGGAGATCGATCCGCACCGGCAGGTCGAGGACTTCCGCACGGCGGTCACTTGGGTTCTGACGCGTCCTGAGGTCGACCCCGCGAAGGTCGGGATCTGGGGCAGCAGCTACAGCGGTGGTCACGCGCTGACCGTCGCGGCCCAGGACGACCGTGTCGCGGCGGTGGTGGCCCAGGTACCCACGATCAGCGGCTACCGGGCCGCTCGGGACCGCTGGGATGACGCCACCATCGCCGCTCAGCAGGCGCGGTTCGACCACGACCGACAAGGGCGGCTCCGGGGGCGGGAGCCGCTGACCATCCCGCTCGTCAGTCCGGACCCGACGGCGGCGGCCGTGGCCTACCCCGGGCCGGACAGCTACGCCTACATGAGCGCCGAGGGTCGGCGTTGCCCCGAGTGGCAGAACTTCGTGACGGTGCGATCGCTGGAACTGGCGCGCAGCTACGAACCCGGCCTGACCATCGAACGCATCGCCCCGAAACCTCTGCTGATGATCGTCGCCGCCGACGACGTCACCACGCCGGCCGACCTGCAGCTCGAGGCCTACGAGAGAGCACAGCAGCCCAAGGAACTCCTCGTCCTCCCCGGCGGGCACTACTCCGTCTACACCGACCACCTCCACGTCACCCGGCGTGCGGCGGCGGATTGGTTCGCACGTCACCTCCTGCGCCCCGGGCGCGGTGCGATCCCGTCCCAACAGCACGATGGACAGCCTCTTGAGGATCTGCCATGACCCACGACGCACCCCTGCACGGACGAGTGGTGGTGGTGACCGGAGCCGGTGGCTCGATCGGCGCCGCAGCCGTCCAGGGCTTCGAAGAACGCGGGGCCACGGTCTTTGCCGTGGACCGAGACGTGCCCCAGGAGAACGATCGTCGAGCGGGGGTGGAGTACCGCACTCTCGACATCACCGACCACCGGGCCGTCGACGACCTGGCCGTCGAGGTCGTGCGCGAGAACGGCCGACTGGACGGTTGGATCAACAACGCGGGAGTCCTGGTGCGCGCCACGGCACTCGAACTTACTCCGGAGGCTTGGGACAGGACGATGGACGTCAACCTCAAGGGTGCCTTCTTCGCCGCGCAGGCCGCGGCCCGGCAGATGATCCAGGCCGGCCGCGGGGTGATCGTCAACGTCGCGAGCTACGCAGGGCTGAAGGCTCGACCCAATTGTGCCGATTACGCCTCGTCCAAGGCAGCGCTCATCCACCTCACGAGCTGCCTCGCGGTGGAGTGGGGTCCACTGGGCCTGCGGGTCAACGCCATCGCCCCCGGGTACGTGGACACTCCCATGAGCGCCTGGATGCGTGAGTCCCCGGAGGTCTTCGCGCAGTACATGGATCGCACTCCGAGCCGTCGGCTCGGAGAGCCCCTCGACATCGCCCAGGCGATGGCCTACCTCGTCGGCGACGAGTCGGCCTACGTCAACGGCCACACCCTGGTCGTCGACGGCGGCATCTCCCTCACGTGACCCCTCTTCCCCACCCCTAGCTGCAAGGAGCAACGATGGGCAAGTATCAGGTCCTCAACCCGGCCACGGGCAAGGTGGAGAACGAATTTCCTTCCGCCACTGACACCGACGTCGTCGACGCCCTCGCCGCGGTCGGCAGCGCCTTCGAGGTGTGGCGCACGGTCCCGCTCGCCGAGCGCACTGCCTTCGTCCGCACGATCGCAGACATTCACGAACAGCGCATCGACGACCTCGCGTCCATCATGACCCGTGAGATGGGCAAGACCACGGCCGAGGCACGCGGTGAACTGCAGACGGTCATCAGCATCTACCGGTACTACGCCGACAAGGGTCCCGAGCTGCTGGCCGACACCCCGCTGGACGCCAGCATCGGTGGCACCACCTGGGTCCGGAAGGCGCCCGTCGGTGCCCTGCTCGGGGTAATGCCGTGGAACTACCCGTTCTACCAAGTGGCCCGGTTCGTGGCCCCAAATCTCGTGGCGGGCAACACGATCCTGCTCAAGCACGCGTCCAACTGCCCGGAGTCAGCACTGGCCATCGCCGACATCGTCCGCTCGGCCGGTCTGCCCGACGGTGCCTACGTCAACGTCTTCGCCGACAACGAGCAGGTCGCCCGCATCCTCGCCGACCCGCGCATCGTCGGGGTGTCGGTGACCGGCAGCGAGCGCGCGGGGGCTGCAGTGGCATCCGTGGCCGGGCAGAACCTCAAGAAGGTCGTCCTCGAACTCGGTGGTTCGGACCCGTTCATCGTTCTGTCAGCCAAGGACCTCACGCCCGTCGTGGCCGACGCCGTGACGGGTCGGCTCAGCAACGGCGGACAGTCCTGCAACGGGGCCAAGCGGTTCATCGTCGCCGAGGGTCTGTACGACGACTTCGTCGAGCAGTTCACCGCGTCGATGGCGGCCGCCGTCACAGGTGACCCGACCGACGCCGCGACGACTTACGGACCGCTGGTGAACCAGGCTGCGGTCGACGAGCTCATTAAGCAGATCGAGGACGCCGTGTCCAAGGGCGCCACGCTGCGCACCGGCGGACGTCAAGTCGACCGGGAGGGGAGTTTCCTCGAGCCGACCGTCCTGACGGACGTGACCCCCGATATGCGGGCCTACCACGAGGAGTTGTTCGGTCCGGTGGCCGTCGTGCACCGCGTGAAAGACGCCGCGGAAGCCGTGACAGTCGCGAACGACTCCCCGTTTGGCCTAGGGGCTGCGGTCTTTAGCGCCGACGAGCAGGAGGCGCAGCGGGTGGCTGACCAGCTCGACGTCGGAATGGTCTTCATCAACCGCCGCGAGAAGGGCGGTGCGGACGTCCCCTTCGGCGGCACCAAGCGTTCCGGGATCGGTCGTGAACTCGGTGCGGTCGGGATTGACGAGTTCGTGAACCGCAAGCTGATGCACAAACTCCCAGTTTAATCAGGACGCAAAACTGTTCTGGTGGTCCTGGGGGTTCCAGCCCCGGGACCACCGGAGAACTGTCAAGGCCCGGGTTTGATAGAGGGTGTGAAGTGACGCTCAGGCGGCGGTGACCTCCGGGCTGGCGGTGATCTCGATCTGGGCCTGGAACTCCACCGGCGGGATCATGCCGAGCTCGCCGTGCAGCCGGCGGGTGTTGTACCAGTCGATGTAGTCGGCGACGGCCCGCTCGACGTCGTCCAGGCCCCGCCAGGGACCGTCCCGGCCGGGGAGGTGCGGGTTGCGGATGCACTCGGCCTTGAATACCGAGTTGAACGCCTCGGCCATCGCATTGTCGTAGGAGTCGCCCGTGGAGCCGACCGAGGCAACAGCACCCTCAGCGGCAAGACTTTCGCTGTAGCGCAATGCAACGTATTGAACGCCCTTGTCCGAGTGGTGCCGCAATCCGGTCAGTTCCGCGCCCTCACGGCGCCTGACCCAGAACGCCATCTGCAGCGCATCCAGGGCCAGTTCAGTGCGTAGGTGGTCGGCGACTTGCCAGCCGACGATGCGGCGGGTGCACACGTCCTGCACAAAGGCGGCGTACACCCAGCCTGAGCAGGTCCGGATGTACGTAATGTCCGCCGCCCACAGGCGGTCGGGTCGGTCGGCGGTGAAGTTCCGCTCCACCAGGTCCGGTCGGGTGTCCTTTGGACTAGGAATGGTGGTCCGTGGGGGCTTACCGTTGCGGCGCAGACCGTGCAGGCCGGCGGCCTTCATCAGTCGTTCGACGGTGCAGCGGGCGATACGGGACGCCGACTGCCCGGCGGGAGCCTTCTCAGCTCGTCTGCGGTTGATCGCCGCGTGGAGCTTTCGGGCTCCGTAGACCCGCAGGTTGTCTTGGTGGACCCGGTCGATCTCGACGAGGGCGGCCTCGTCGCTGCAGGCTCGCGCCGACGGGGGTCGGGTGCGGGCGGCGTAGTAGGTGCTGGGGGCGACCTGCAACTGGCTGCAGATCGGCTCGACCCCGAGCTCGTCCTTGTTCTGGTCGATGAAGTCGACGACCTGGGCGACCTGATCTGGTGTCAGCGGATGGGGCGGTCGAGCTCCGCCGCGAAGAAAGCCGACGCCCGGCGCAGGATCGGCGGTCTCAAGGAGTCAGCGCAACACCCATGAGATGATCATGGTTGGTCGCTGACAGGAGTTGAGCATGGCCGGTGTCCTCACCACGACGCAGA
>NZ_PVZF01000021.1 GCF_003002055.1 Kineococcus rhizosphaerae | reverse complement strand
GCCGACCTGCGCGTCCTGCCGCTGGCCCTGTGGAACTTCCAGGGGCAGTACTCGGTGAACATCCCGGCCGTGCTCGCCTCGGTCGTCCTGACCACGCTGCCGATCCTCGTGCTCTACGTCGTCGGCCGCCGCCAGCTCCTGTCCGGCCTCACCGCCGGCTTCTCCAAGTGATCCAAGGAGTTCCTTCGTGACTCGCCAGGCGCTCGTCGTCCGCGGCGGCTGGGACGGGCACTCGCCCGTCGAGGCCACCGAGCTGTTCATCCCGCACCTGGAGGCGAACGGCTTCACCGTCCGCGTCGAGGACCTCGGGACCGAGTTCGGCCCCAGCTCGACCGCGACCCCGAAGGTCTACACCGACGCCGAGTACCTGGCGACGGTCGACCTCATCGTGCAGTCGAACACCATGAACGTCATCGAGCAGGCCGAGTTCGAGGGCCTGCGCACCGCGATCGAGAACGGCACGGGCTTCGCCGGCTGGCACGGCGGCATCGCCGACTCCTACCGGTCGAACTCCGACTACCTGACCCTCGTGGGCGGGCAGTTCGGCTGCCACCCGGGCAAGCACCCCTCCGAGCGCGAGGGCGGCCCGCAGGACAACTACGTGCCGTACACCGTGAACATCGCCGAGGCGGGCAGGACCCACCCCATCACCGAGGGCATCGAGGACTTCGACCTCGTGACCGAGCAGTACTGGGTGCTGTCCGACGACTACGTCGACGTCCTTGCCACCACGACGCAGGCCGTGCGCGAGTGGGACCCGTGGACCCGCCCGGTGACCTCCCCGGCCGTCTGGACGCGCCAGTGGGGCAAGGGCCGGATCTTCGTGGCCACCCCCGGCCACGACCCGGCCACCCTGAAGAACGAGAACGTCAAGACCATCGTGGAGAGGGGTCTGCTGTGGGCAGCCCGTTGAAGGTAGGCGTCGTCGGGGCCGGGGTCATCTCCGCGCAGTACTCCAAGTCCCTGAAGAAGCTGCCGCAGCTGCAGATCACCGCCGTCAGCGACTTCGTGCCCGAGCGCGCGCAGGCCCTGGCCGACGAGCACGGCGCGCAGGTCCTGTCGCTGGACGAGCTGCTCGCCTCGCCCGACGTGGACGTGGTGCTGAACCTGACGCTGCCGCGCACGCACGCCGAGGTCGCGCTGCAGGCCATCGCCGCCGGCAAGCACGTGTACGGCGAGAAGCCGCTGGCCATGACCGTCGCGGAGGGCCGCGACGTGGTGAAGGCCGCTGCCGCCGCCGGCGTGCGCGTCGGGTGCGCCCCGGACACCGTGCTCGGCACGGGGATCCAGACCGCCCGCGCCCTCGTGGACGCGGGGAAGATCGGCACCCCGCACTCGGCGACCGCGTTCATGACCACTCCCGGTCACGAGCGCTGGCACCCGCAGCCGGACTTCTACTACCAGCCCGGCGGCGGCCCGCTGCTGGACATGGGCCCGTACTACCTGACTTCGCTCGTGCACCTGCTCGGGCCGGTCGTCCGGGTCGTCGGCGCCTCCGCGCGTCCCACGTCGTCGCGGACCATCGCCTCCGGCCCGCGCGCCGGGGAGAGCTTCGGCGTCGACATCGACACCCACCTCACCGGGATCCTCGAGCACGCCTCCGGCGCGGTCTCGACGCTCATCATGAGCTTCGACACCTGGGCCGCGCGGCTGCCGCGCATCGAGGTCTACGGGACCGAGGGCACCATCTCGGTGCCGGACCCGAACATGTTCGAGGGCCCGGTGGAGCTGTTCGCCGCCGCGACCGCTCCGGCGCCGGGTCCCGACGTGGACCCCGCCGCGAACTGGGTGGACGCGGGCGCGACCGCCGGTTTCGTGGACTCCGGCCGCGGCTACGGCCTGGCCGACCTGGCGCTGTCGGTGGCCGAGGGCCGTCAGCACCGCGCCAACGACGAGGTCGCGCTGCACGTCCTGGAGATCATGGAGTCGGTGCAGCGGGCCGCGGACGAGCACACGTCCGTGACGCTGACCACGACGTGCGAGCGGCCCGAGGCCATCAGCACGCCGGTGGACCTCAGCGCCTGACCCCGTCCTCGTCCGACACCGCCTGACCCCGCACGGCCCGCCACGGCCGGTCGGTCCCCCCGGACCGGCCGGCCGTCGGCGTCCTCGGCCCGCCCGGGGCACACCTCGCGCCCTCGACGCGCGGTGGTCGGGGGCGCGAGGTGTGCCTTCGGCGGGGTCGGGGGCTCAGCGGGACCCGCGGGTCAGGAACGCTCCAGGCACAGGCAGAACGGGTGCCCGGCGGGGTCGGCGTAGACGCGCCAGGTGGGGTGCTCCGCCTCGTCCTCCAGGAGCCGCCCTCCGAGGGCGAGCACCCGGGGTTCGGTGCCCGCCCAGTCGGCGACGTAGAGGTCGAGGTGGACCTGCTGCGGCACGCCGGGCTCCGGCCAGGTCGGGGCGACGTGGTCGGGGGCGAGCTGGAAGGCGAGCGTCGCTCCCTGCCCGCCACGCAGCGTGACCCAGTCGTCGTCGGAGTCGGGGTCGACCTCCCGGCCCAGCAGCGCGGCGTAGAAGGCGGCCAGGCCGCGGGGGTCGGGGGAGTCGAAGGCGATCGTGCCGAACCGCACGCCCGTGCCGGGCACGTCCTGCTCTGCCATGGACGGACCCTCCCGCCCCCGGTGGCAGGCTGTCCAGGACTTTCCCCGGGCTCGTCTCGATCAGGACCTCACGTCCGGGGCCCGCGGAGCGTTGGCAGGGTGTGAGCGCACGGGTGGAACCCTTCGAACGGGTCGTCGAGGAGCACGGCACGGTGGTGCTGCGGGTCTGCCGCGCGCTCGTGGGGCCCGACGCGGCGCACGACGCGTGGTCGGAGACGTTCCTGGCCGCTCTCGTCGCCTACCCCCGGCTGCGGCCGGGCAGCGACGTGCGGGCCTGGCTCGTGACCATCGCGCACCGCAAGTCCGTCGACGTCCTGCGGGTGCGGGCGCGCCAGGCGGTGCCGGTGGGCGATCCCCCCGAACCCGTCTCGACGGGGGAGCACCCCGGGGACGGCCGGTCCGAGCTGTGGGCCGCCGTCGCGGCCCTGCCGCCCAAGCAGCGGCAGTGCGTCGCCTACCACCACGTCGCCGGCTTGCCCTACGACGAGGTCGCCGCCCTCGTCGGGGGCACGGCGGCCGCCGCCCGCCGGGCCGCGGCCGACGGCATGTCCACGCTGCGGCGCACCCTGAGGGAGGACCAGTGAACGGATCGACGCTCGACTTCGCCCACGGCGGGGACCGGTTCGCGGTGCAGGACCTGCACGAGCAGCTGACGCACCGCGCGCAGGCGGAGGGTGTCCTGGACGTGGCGTACCGCACGGTGGACTCCCCGCTGGGGTCGCTGCTGCTGGCGGCGACCGAGGTGGGCGTCGTCCGCATCGCCTTCGAGCGCCAGGACCACGACGCCGCGCTGGAGGAACTGGCGCGCAGGGTCAGCCCCCGGGTGCTGCGTGCGCCGGCCCGGCTGGACGCGGTGAGCCGCGAGCTCGACGAGTACTTCGCCGGCCGCCGGAGGAGGTTCGACGTCCCGGTCGACCTGCGGCTGGCCTCGGGTTTCCGCTCGCGCGTGCTGGACGTGCTGCAGCACATCGAGTTCGGCACCACCCGCAGCTACGCGGGAGTCGCCGAGCAGGCGGGCAGCCCGCGGGCGGTCCGGGCGGTGGGGACGGCGTGCGCCCGCAACCCGGTGCCGCTCGTCGTGCCCTGCCACCGGGTCGTGCGCAGCGACGGCGGCTCCGGGCAGTACGCCGGCGGGGCCGAGGCCAAGGGACGGTTGCTCGACCTGGAACGAGGCGTCAAGGTGGGGTCGTGAACCGTCTCGACGTCCTCACCCTCGCGGTCACCGACGTCGACCTGGCCCGCCGGTTCTACCTCGAGGGCCTGGGGCTGACGCCGCTCCTGGACCTGCCCGGCGAGATCGTCTTCCTGCAGCTGAACCACGGGCTGACGGTGGCGCTGTGGGACGCCGACCGGCTCGCGGCGGACACGGGCCTGGCGCCGGGATCGGTCGTGGCGGGGCAGGGGTTCTCGCTGGCGCAGAACGTGGACAGCGAGAGCGCGGTGGACGAGCTCACCGCGCGGGCCCGACGTGCCGGCGCCGAGGTCCTGAAACCCCCGCAGCACGCCTCCTTCGGCGGGTACCACTCCCACGTCCGCGACCCGGTGGGTCTGCGGTGGGAGATCGCGTACAACCCGGGCCTGGTCGTCGACGCCGACGGCACCGTCCACCTGCGGGCGATCCCGTGAGGTGGGTGGTCCTGCTGCGCGGGGTGAACGTCAACGGGGTGAGCGTGAAGTCGGCGCCGTTGGCGGCCTGCCTGCAGGACGCGGGGTTCACCGTGGTCCGGACGGTGCTGGCCAGCGGGAACGTGACGTTCGCGTCCGAGGACGGCACCTCCCGCGACGACGTGAAGGCCCGCACCGAGCAGGCCCTGCGGGCCGGGTTCGGCTACGACGCGTGGGTCGTGGTCCTGACCCCGGACCGGCTCGCCGAGATCGTCGCGCAGTACCCCTTCGCACGCGACGACGAGCAATGGCACCCGTACGTCGTGTTCGCCTCCGACCCCGGCCGGCTGGCCGAGCTGTTCGCACGGCACGAGGCGAACGACGCGGAGTCGGTGGAACTGGCCGGGGACGTCGCGTACTGGCGCTGCCCGAAGGGTTCGAGCACCGACACCCCGTTCGCGAAGCTGTCCGCGGCGGCGCGGTGGAAACCCGTCGTCACCACGCGGAACCTGCGGACGGTCGACAAGCTGCTCGCGGCGGCGCGGCCGTGACCGCGTCCCACGGCCCCGAGGACGACCCGTACTCCGGGTTGCGCAACGAGACGCCGACCGAGCGGCTGGACCGCAACTGGGTGGAGCTGCTGCAGGAGCTGCGGGTCGTGCAGACGGGCGTGCAGCTGCTGACGGGTTTCTTGTTCACCGTGCCCTTCCAGGCGCGGTTCGACACCCTGGACCGCTACCAGCGCACCGTCTACGTCGTCGTGCTGCTGCTCGCGGTGACGGCCGTGGTGCTGTTCATCGCCCCCGTCGGGTACCACCGCGCCCTGTTCCAGCAGCGGTC
Source organism: Kineococcus rhizosphaerae (assembly GCF_003002055.1). Lineage (NCBI taxonomy): Bacteria > Bacillati > Actinomycetota > Actinomycetes > Kineosporiales > Kineosporiaceae > Kineococcus > Kineococcus rhizosphaerae. Next base: position 24,172 of record NZ_PVZF01000021.1, on the reverse strand, counting down.
CAAGGCGCGCCTGGTGACGGCCGGTTCCCGCTTCGCCAAGGCGGGTCTGACCACGCTGGGGCTCGTCGTCTCCGGGGGAGTCCTGCTCGTCGCCGACGTCATGGCCGGCCGCGGCGCCGGCTGGGCGGCGGGCGCCGCGGTCGCCGTCCTCGTCGGCGTGTTCTGGTACGTGCTGCCGCGCAGAGCTCTGCGCGACGTACGACGCGAACAGGCGGGTGAGCGGGCTCAGGCCAGCGCCGCCGACAGGTCGGGGACGAGCCGCGAGACGCCGTAGGGCACCGACAGGACGCTGTTGTAGGTCATCGCTCCGCGCACGTCGAGGTCGGGCAGCACGAGACCGCCGCGCTGGACGACGGGCAGCCGCTGCAGGACGGGGTCCTGCTCGACGCCGGTGCGGGTGGAGTCGTCGGTGAGGACGACGAGGACGTCGGCGTCGAGCAGGTCCAGCCGTTCGGCGGAGACGTCGATGAAGAAGCTCTCGCCGGTGTCGAGAGCGGCCACCTCGGGGGTGAGGGAGAAACCGAGGTTCTCCATGAACGCCCCGCGGGCGTCCTGCGGGGAGAACACGCCGTACCTGCCGTCGTAGGGCAGCGCGACCAGGCCCGTCTTCCCGGCGAACTCGGGGTGAGCGGCGACGGCGTCGGTGAACGCGGCGTCGGCCGCCTCGGTGAGCTCCTCGCCCTCGTCCTCGCGGCCCAGGGCGCGGGCGATGGTCAGGGTCGTGGCGGTCCGGTCCGCGCCGTAGGCCGTGCTGCCCTCCGGCCGGGCCAGGACGGGGGCGACGGCGGACAGCTTGTCGTACAGGGCCTGGTCGATGCCCGAGACGAGGGCGAGGATCAGGTCGGGAGCCACCCCGGCGACCTGCTCGACGTTCACGTCGGCGTCGGAGCCGAGTTTCAGAAGCGGCCCGGTCTGCAGGCCCGCCGCCCAGGGGCCCAGGCCCTTGTCGGGGTAGAAGGTGAAACCGGTGTTCGTCAGCGGTTGCACCCCCAGGGCCAGCAGGGGGTCGGCGTCGGTGACGCCGAGGACGGCCACCCGTTGCGCGGGGGCCGGGACGAGCGTCGTCCCGAACCGGTGCTCGTAGCGGAAGGGGAACCCGGGGACGTCCGTGGCGCCCGCGGCGGGCTCGGCGCTGGATCGTCCACCGCCGCAGCCGGTCAGGGCGGCCAACCCGGCGGCCCCGGCGGCGGACAGGAGGTGGCGTCGGTTGAGGGGAGAGGGCACGGCGAGGGAGCTTAGCCTACCCTCACCACGAGGTGCGGGTCAGTCCCCGTCGTCGCCGGTGTGGACGTGCCGGCGCACCGCGCGCGCCGCCGCACCCACCGTCTCGCGCACCCCCTCCACGACGATCGCGCGCGCCGCGGGATCGCCCTTGAGCTGGGACTTCGCCGTCGAGACCACCTGGTCGAGGCTGACGTGCGGCGGGATCATCGGGACGTTCGGGTCGACGACGGCGTCGAGGACGAAGGGCCGGTCGGCCGCCATCGCCGCGTCCAGCACCGCGTCCAGCCCGTCGGGGCCCTCCACGCGGCGCCCGGCCAGCCCGAGCAGTTCCGCCCACCCCGCGTAGGGCACGTCGGGCACGTCCATCGCGGCGGCGAAGGGCACTTCGGCCTGCATGGCGCGGGCCTCCCAGGCGACGAAGGACAGCTCGGAGTTGTTCATGACGACGACCACGAACCGCGGGTCGGCCCACGTCCGCCAGCGCTGGGCGACGGTCACCAGTTCGGACAGGCCGTTCATCTGCATCGCCCCGTCGCCGACGAGGGCGAGGACGGGGCGGTCGGGGTGGGCCTGCTTGGCGGCCAGGGCGTAGGGCAGGCCACCGCCCATCGACAGCAGGGTCCCCGACAACGACGCCGTCATGGTGGGCCGCAGGTCGAGGTCGCGCGCGAACCAGCTCGTCACCGTCCCGCAGTCCACGGCCACCTGGTGGTCGTCGGCCAGCCGGTCGGACAACCCGCGCACCACGAGCTCGGGGTTCAGCGGGTTCGCCTCCGCCCGGGCGCGTTCGAGGCCCCACGCGTCCCACGCGTGGTTCCAGCGCGCGATGTCGGCCCGCCACGACGGGTCGGGCTCCGCCCCGGCCAGCAGCGGCAGCAGCGCGGCCAGGGTTTCACGCGCGTCCCCGACGAGGTTCACCTCGGTCGGGTAGCGCAGTCCGCAGCGGGTCCCGTCGACGTCGATCTGGACGGCGCGCGCCTGTCCGGGGGCGGGGTAGTACTCCGAGTACGGCATGGTCGTGCCGACCATCAGCAGCGTGTCGCACCGCCGCATCAGGTCGTAGCTGGGGCGGGTGCCCAGCAGGCCGATGGCCCCGGTCACCCAGTCGAGCCGGTCGTCGAGGACGGCCTTGCCCAGCAACGCCTTCGCGACGCCGGCGCCCAGGGCGTCAGCGACCGCGGTGAGTTCGGCGGTGGCGCCCAGCGCCCCGGCGCCGGCGAGGATCGCGACCTTCTTGCCCGAGCGCAGGAGGGCGGCGGCCTCGGCCAGGGCCTCGGGGCGGGGGACCCCCGGAAGCGAGCCGGGGACGGCGGAGGTGTGGGTGAACCCGTGCCCCTCGGGGACCTCCAGGACGGCGTCGGCGTCCTGGACGTCGCTGGGCAGGACGACCGCGGTGACGGTCCGGCGTTCGGTGGCGGTGCGCGCGGCGCGGTCGATCGCGTGCTGGACCTGGGAGGGGTCGGTGACCTGGAACACGAACTCACCGGCGACGTCGGCGTAGAGCCGGACGAGGTCGAGTTCCTGGTAGTAGCTCGTGCCGAGGGCGTTCGTGGCCGTCTGCCCCAGCAGGGCGACGACGGGGACGTGGTCGAGCTTGGCGTCGTACAGGCCGTTGAGGACGTGCACCGCGCCGGGACCCGACGTCACGACCGCCACGCCCAGCGGTGACCCGCCGAACTTCACGTCGGCGGTCGCGGCGAAACCCGCGGTCTCCTCGTGGCGCACCTGCACGAACTCGGCCGCACCGGCCTCGACGGCCCGCCCGATGGCCGAGACCACCCCGCCGATGCCGTCACCGGGGTAGCCGTAGAAGCGCTTCGCACCCCACTGCCCCAGACGCGAGACGACGTGGTCACCGACGGTCGGAGAACTCATGCCCCCAGCGTCGGTGCCATGTCGTCCACGCGCACCCGGGAGGGACCTAGTCGGTCGGCATCCGGGTGTGGTGCTGCTCGCCGAGCGGCTGGTCCCCGCTGCTGCTGCCGCTGCCGTTGCTGCTGACCTTGTCCTTGACGGTGCCCGCGACCGAGCTCGCCGCGGCCCCGACCTTCTCCTGCGCGACCGAACCCGCCTGCTTGGCGAGGTCGCCCGCGCGGTCCTCGAGGTCGACGACCCGTTGCTGGACTTTGGGGTTCCCCCACAGCCGGCCCACGGCGGAGGAGATCTGGTCGTACCGTTCGCGGCCGGCCCGGGCCCCGAGCACGTAGCCCGCGGCGCCCGCGATGAGGAAGATGGCCTTGCCCTTCACGTCGAACCTCCTCGATGAGTGGTGTTCAGACCACTCTGGCAGCGCACAGCCTCCGGCGCGCGTCAGGAGCGGCGCAGCAGCGCCCGGGCGAGGGCGTCGACGTCTTCGCCCGTGGTGTCGAGGTGGCCGCTGACCCGCAGCGCCGGGGCCGCCATCTCCAGCGGCGCCCGTTCGGTGCCCAGGTGCGTCGTGACGATGCCGTCGTGGGCGATGAGGTCGGCCCGCAGCCCCGCCACGTCCAGGGCCCGGACCGGACGCAGGGTGACGGTCGCGCTGGGTTCGTCGGCGTCCTCCAGGACCTCCCACGTGCCGGCGAGCTCGTCGGCCAGCCGGCGCCGGGTCGCGGCCCCGACGGCCGCCAGACCGGCCTGGACCGCCGTGGGGCCGAGCTCGACGTGCTGGGCGAGCGTGGCTGCCAGACCCACCCGCCCGGCGACGTTCGCCTCGGCCTGCTCCAGGCCGCCGGTGCGGTCCGCGAGGGCGCCACGGACCGCGACGAACCCGACGCCGCGGGGACCGGCCAGCCACTTGCGCGACGTCCCGTAGACGACGTCGGCGTCCCGGGCGGGGGTCGTGTCCAGGTGGCCGAAGGCCTGGGCGGCGTCGACGACGACGGGCAGGTCCGCCGCGCGGCAGACGCTCAGGACGTCGGCGAGCGGTTGCACCGTGCCCGCGTGCGAGCCGAGCCAGGTGAGGTGCACGAGGTCGGGGCGCGCCGCGGCGAAGGAGGCCGCGAACGCCTCCGGGTCCCACCGGTGGGGTCCGTCCACGACGCTCGTGCCGATCCCCAGCCCCCGCACGACCGCCAGGTTGGGGCCGTACTCCCCGCGCGGGTGGGCCACGGTGACGGGCAGGTCGCCGGGCCAGCGCAGCAGCACCTGCCGCAGCGCGTCCTCGGCGCTGTGCACGAAGGCGACCACCCCCTCGCCGGGCTGCCAGCCCAGCAGGGCCCGTACGTGGGAGCGGGCGGTCTCCAGCTCCCCGGCCGCCTCCAGGGCCGCGACGTAGGCGCCCCGTTCGGCCTCGCGGCGCAGGTGCGCGGCGGCGGCGTCGAGGACGGCCCAGCTGCTGCGGCCGGCCGCGGCGGAGTCCAGGTGCAGGAGTGTGCGGGCCGGGCGGGTGCGCTGCCACGTCGGGCCCAGGGGCGTGAGGTGCTCGGTCACCGGCCGATCCTCGCAGCCGGTGCCTGCGGCGCCGGGGTGGCGGGGATCAGCGCGCGGGGGCCTGCACCGGGTCGACGGCGGGCACCGTGGCGACACGCAGGGTCCGGCGGTGCCGCAGCGCCACCGCCCCGCTCCAGGCCACGGCCAGCACGAGGGCCAGCGCGCTCTGCGACCAGCGGGCCTCGGAGGCGCTGACCACGGCGACCACCAGCAGGCCCAGGCTCAGCAGGACGTCGGCGACGTCCAGTACGGCACGACGTCCGGTGCGGTCCACGGCGGCCCCCTCGGTGACACGTTTCCAGTGACACGGATCCTGCTGACCATCCCACTGTAACCACGACTTCGGCGCACCGAAACCGGAACCGCGGAGCCACGGCGACTCCGGCGTCCACGGCGGGGGTGGCAAGCTGAGGCCGTGCCTCGCGCCTCGACGACCTCGACGATCGCCGGAGCCACCCCGGCGGCCGAGGACTGCCTCAAGACCGTCTACGCCGCCGGCGAGTGGTCCGACGCCAAGATCACCCTGTCCATGCTCGCCCAGAGCATGGGGGTCTCCGCCTCGACCGCCTCCGAGGCCGTCCGCAAGCTCACCGACGCCGGCCTCCTGCGCCACGAGCGCTACGGCGGCGTCGAGCTCACCGACGAGGGCAGGGTCCGGGCGCTGGCCGTCGTGCGCCGCCACCGGTTGCTCGAGACGTTCCTCGTGGCCGACCTCGGCTACTCCTGGGACGAGGTCCACGAGGAGGCCGAGGTGCTCGAGCACGTCGTCTCCGACCGCATGCTCGACCGGCTCGACGCCCGCCTCGGCCACCCCGAGCGCGACCCGCACGGCGACCCCATCCCGCGCGCCGACGGCACCGTCCCGCAGCCGGGGGCGCACAACCTCTCCGACGTCCCCGAGGGGACCACGGTCGTCGTCGCGCGCATCTCCGACGCCGACCCCGACGTCCTGCGCTACTTCGCCGAACTCGGCATCGGCCTGGACGTCAGGCTGGACGTGCTGCAGCGCAGGGAGTTCGCCGGGACGACCGTCGTCCGGCTGGGGGCCGGCCGCGAGGTCGACCTCGGGGACCCGGCCGTCGCGGCCATCTGGGTCCTGCCCGTGAAGGGGGAGCAGTGAGCACCGACCCGACCGCCGGCTCGGCCCTCGCCGTGGACAGCCACGGCCGGCCGCAGGCGGAGAAGACGCACGACGTCACCGTCGTGGGCAGCGTCAACGCCGACCTCGCGATCCGCCTCGACGAGCTGCCCCCGGCCGGGCAGACCGTGCGCGGTTCCGACGCCGAGCGCGGGCTCGGGGGCAAGGGCGCCAACCAGGCCGTGGCCGCCGCCCGGCTCGGGCGCAGCGTCACGATGGTCGGGGCCGTCGGCGACGACGACGAGGGGCGCGGGCTGCGGTCCCGGCTGGCGGGCGAGGGCGTCGACGTCGAGCACGTCGCGACGGTCGGGGCGCCGACCGGGGTGGCCGTCGTCCTCGTCCACGGCGGGGAGTCGACGATCGTCATCAGCCCCGGGGCCAACGACCACGTCGACGACGCCCGGGTCCGGGAGGCCACCGCGGCCGTCAGCTCCGCGCGGGTCGTGCTGCTGCAGTGCGAGGTGCCCGACGAGGCCCTGGTGGCCGCCGCCCGCCTGTGCACGGGACTGCTCGTGCTCAACCCCGCGCCCGCCCGGCCGTTGCCGCCCGAGCTGCTGAGGCGCGCGGACCTGCTGGTGCCCAACGCGGGGGAGCTCGCGGTGCTCGCCGGTCAGGACGTGGCGCCCGACGTCGACGGGCTCGTCGCGCAGGCCCGCGCCGTCCGCCCGGACGGCACGACGATCGTGACGCGCGGCGAACGGGGTTCCCTCGTCGTCACCCCGGGCGGGCACGCCGAGGTCGCGGCCGTCGCCGCCGACCTCGTCGACGCCACCGCCGCGGGGGACAGCTTCGTGGCCGCCCTGGCCGACGGGCTGCTCGACGGCCTCGGGCTGGTCGAGGCGGCGCGGTGGGCGGCCCGGGTGGCGGCCGTGACCGTCAGCCGTCCCGGCGCGTCGCAGTCGCTGCCCCGCAAGGCGGAGGTCCCGTCGGAGGAAGAGGAGTCGTCGTGAGCGTCGGGTGGGGTTTCGTCGGGACCGGGGGGATCGCCCGGTCGGTCGCCGAGGCGCTGGAGCTCGCCCCGGGGGGACGGCTCGTCGCGGTCGCCTCCCGCGAGGCCGAGCGCGCCGAACGGTTCGCCGCCGACCGCGGCGGTGACGTCCACCCCTACGACGACGTCGCGGCGATGCTCGCCGACCCCGCCGTCGACGCGGTCTACGTCGCCACGACCCACCCCCAGCACCACGCCCCGGCCAAGGCGGCTCTGCTGGCGGGCAAGGCCGTGCTCGTGGAGAAGCCCATGACGGTCAGCCTGGCCGCCACGCGGGACCTGCTGGCGACGGCGGCCGAGCGCTCGGTCTTCTGCATGGAGGCCTACTGGACGCGGTTCCTGCCCGGCACGGTCGCGCTGCTGGACCTGATCGCCTCCGGGCAGGTGGGGCAGGTGCACGGGCTGCACGCCGACTTCGGCTTCCCCGCCCCGGAGTCGCTGACGCGCTTCCACGACCCGGCCATCGGCGGCGGCTCGCTGTTCGACCTCGGTCCCTACCCGGTGGGCCTGGCGCTGACGCTGTTCGGCTCGCCGCGCTCGGTGGGGGTCGCCGGGTCGCTGGCGGACTCCGGCGTCGACCGGCAGGTGGCGCTCGCGCTGGACTGGGCCTCGGGGGCGGTGGCCGCCCTGTCGACGACGATGGTGGCCCGGACCCCGTCGCGGGCCTGGATCGAGGCGGGCGAGGCGTGGATCGAGGTGGACCCGGTCCTGCCGGCGGCGCCGGGGTTCACGGTCCACACCACGGGCCCGGACGGGGCCGACGTCGCCACCCACCACGACCACGCGGTCGCCCACGGGCACCGGTTCATGCTCGAGCACGTGCACGAGTGCCTGGCGGCGGGCCGCACGACGAGCCCGCTGGTGACGCCGCAGTTCTCCCTGGACCTGGCGACGGTCTTCGAGGCCGCCGTCGAGCAGCTCGGGATCGTCCGCGCGGCCGAGGTGCTGGACGCCGCCGACTGACCCGCGGCGGCGTCGGTTAGCGTCGGCCCATGCCGTTGACCGGAGAGTACGAACCCAGCCCCGAGGCGTGGGTCCGCGACCAGGTGGAGCAGTACGAGTCCTCGGGCGGGACGGAGGGCACCGAGCTGCGCGGGATGCCCGTCATCGTCCTGACGACCAAGGGCGCGAAGTCGGGCAAGCTGCGCAAGCAGCCGCTCATGCGCGTCGAGCACGACGGGTCGTACGCGGCCGTCGCCTCGCTGGGCGGGTCCCCGAAGAACCCCGTCTGGTACTACAACGTGAAGGCCGAACCGCTGGTCGAGCTCCAGGACGGGCCGGTGCGCAAGGACTACCGGGCGCGCGAGGTGACCGGTGAGGAGAAGGCCGCGTGGTGGGAGCGGGCCGTGGCGGCCTACCCGGACTACGCCGACTACCAGGCGAAGACCGACCGCGAGATCCCGGTCTTCGTGCTCGACCCCCTCTGACCTGCGGTTCCGTCGGTCACCCGGACGGCCGTTGGGCCGTCCGGGTGACTTCCCCTCAGATCATGGACACCGCTGCCTAACACTGGGAGTCACACAGAAAACACTCTGGGCAACTAAATCCGGTCGAGACAGGAGATGACGATGCGACTCGGAACGGTGACCTCGGCCCCGGCGGTGCGCAACGCGTCCCGCGTCGACGGCCTCAGCGGCAGCGAGTCCGTGACCCCCGTCCGCAAGATCACCCCCGACTGGGTGGACGAGGACCCGCTGGACGAACTAACGCAGTCCGACCGCGACCTCCTCGGCCACCTCTACGGCGAGGGGGACGAGCACGACCCCGCGGCGGCGGCCGTGTCCTCCCTGGCCCGCGAGATCAACCGCGAGCGCGCCAGCGGCATGGTCTCCGACCACCGCGACCTGACCACCGAGGACGTGCGGCGCATGATCGGCCGGCTCACCTTCACCGCCAAGGAGCCCGTGCCCGTCGAGGTGCAGCTGCGGATCATGACGATGCTCAACGGGTCCACGCAGGGACGCCTCGACGTCGTCCTCTGACCCGTCCCTCTGACGGCGTCGCCGGGGCGGGTGCCCGCGCCGCCGGCCCACCCCGGACACTGGGGCGGTGCCGCTGCGCAGTCGTCCCGAACCGGTGGCCGTCGCGGCCCTGCTGACCGCGGCCGGCGGCTTCCTGGACGCCTACACCTACGTCGTGCGCGGCGGCGTCATGGCCAACGCGCAGACCGGCAACCTCGTCCTCATGGCCGCCTCCGCCGGCGGCTGCGACTGGGCCGGCGCGGCCCGCCACCTGCCGAGCCTGTTCGCCTTCCTGCTGGGGACCGCCGTGGTGGAAGCGGCCTCCACGCCCCGGTGGCGACGCCTCACCGGCCGGCCCGTCGCCGTCGTCCTGCTGGCCGAGATCGTCCTCCTGGCACTCGTCGGCCTCTGGCCCGCCGCCGGGCCCGACACGGCCACGACCCTGGGCGCCTCGGCCGTCGTGGCGTTCGCCGCCGCGCTGCAGATGAACACGTTCCGGTCGGTGCGCGGGGCGGCCTACAGCTCGACCATCGCGACGGGGAACCTGCGCAGCCTCGTGGAGGTCGCGCACCGCTGGCTGAGCCGCGGTGAGCGGGCCGCGCGCCGGCGGGCGCTGGACCTGGCGACCATCACGTCCACCTTCGTCGCGGGTGCGGTCCTGGGGGCGCTGGCCTCCCGGTGGTGGCACGAGCGTGCGGTGTGGGGCGCCGTCGCGCTGCTGCTCGTCGTCCTCGGCCGGCTCGCCCTCGACTCCCGGCGCGCCCCGGCCCAGGACCCCGCCTGACCCGATCGACCCCGTCCGGGCCGGTCGCCGCGGTGCTCAGGGCAGGTCGAGCGTGACGACCCCCCCACCCGGCACGCCGGAGGTGACCCGCGAGACGCACGCGCACAGACGGTCCCCCCGGGCCTTCTGCTCGGTGCTGAGGAACACGTCGCGGTGGTCGAGGTCGCCGACGGTCGCGCGCACGGGCAGGACGCACAACCCGCACTCGCCCTTGAGGCAGTCGTAGATCAGGTCGGCCCCCGCGGCCTGCAGCGCCTGCAGGATCGTGCCGTCCGGCTCGACCCGCGCGCTGATCCCGCGGCTCGGGAGCCGGACCTCGAAGGGCTGCACCTCGTGCCGGCCCGAGGTGCCGAACGTCTCGTACCGCAGGTTCGCCGCGGGCAGCCCCGCCACTGCCCACGCCGCCGTCAGGTCCTCCAGCATCCGCAGCGGCCCGCACGCGTAGACCTCCGTGCCGGGGGCGTCCGCGGCCACCCCGGCCACCAGGGCGGGCACGTCGAGGCGGTCGCCCTCGTCGGAGACGTGCACCCGCAGGTTCGGCCCGAGCTCGGCGGCCAGGTCGTCCAGGTAGGGCATCCGGTCGCGCGAGCGGCCCGCGTAGACCAGCGTCACCGCCGCCCCCTGCCGGGCCAGGACGCGGGCCGCCGCGGCGAGCGCCGTGATGCCGACGCCCCCGGCGAGCAGGAGGTAGCGCTCCGCCCCGATCCGCAGCGGGAAGTTCTGCAGGGGGGACGTGCACGTCAGCGCGTCACCGGCCCGCAGGGAGTGCAGGTGGGCCGAACCGCCTCGGCTGGTGGGGGAGAGGCGCACCGTCAGCGCCAGGCGGCGCCCGTCGGGGGAGCCGTCCACCACCGAGTAGGAGCGGTGCTCGCTGCGCCCGGCCACCGGGACGCGCACGTCGACGTGGCTGCCCGGGTCCGCCCGCCGGGTCGGTCCCGGCAGTTCCAGCACGATCCGCCGGGCCCCGAGCGCGACGTCCGCGGTCTCGACGACCCGGGCCTCGCGCCACGGGTGCGCCGCTGCGCTCACGAGGGCACCGAGGTGTCGCCGAAGGTGTCCTCGGAGGTCACGTCCGGGGTCTCGTCGGCCGCGACGGCCCGCCCCTCCGCGGCGAGCATCCGGTCCAGCAGGCGGCGCACCCACATCCCGCCGGCGTCGACGCTGAGGCTGTAGAACACCTTGTCCGGGTTGGCGTCGATGGCCCGCTGCTGGGCGACGAGCATCGCCTCGTCCTCGGCGAACACCCCGCGCACGCCCTCGCGCAGCTGGGTCGTGATGAGCTGGCTGTCCAGCCGGTAGTTGCGCATGAACGCCCAGAAGTAGTGCGAGGACGTGTCGGTCTCGGGGGTGATGGTGTTCATGACGTACCCGTTGACGCCGCGCGAGCGGTCGCCCTGGGGGGCACCGGTTCCCGCCTCGGCGACCCCGACGTCGATGCAGATCGTCGAGGGCGCGTGGTAGTGGATGACCTGCCAGCGGTCGACGCGGCCGGAGAACCCGGGGAACCGGTCGCGCATGTTCTTCAGCCAGAACGGCGGGGGTTCGACGTCGTGCATCCAGCGGGTGACCGTGACGCTGCCGTCGTCCTCCAGGCGGGTCGTGAACTCGCTCTCGCTGAGCTCGGCCTGCCCCAGGCTGGAGCCGTGGACGAACTCCTCGTGGGTGAGGTCCATGAGGTTGTCCAGGACGAGCTGGTAGTTGCACGGCGCCTCGATGGTCAGGCCGTCCCCGGCCCACTCCGGGGAGTCCATCTGGTGCATGTCCGGGATCGTCGAGGCGTCGGCCAGCAACGGGTCGCCGGGCCAGACCCAGACGTAGCGGTAGCGCTCGACGACGGGGTACGACGTCACGAGCGCGCTGGGGTTCACGGTGCGCTGGGCGGGCATGAGCGTGCAGCGCCCGGCGGAGTTGTACTGCAGGCCGTGGTACGGGCACTGGATGCCGTCGCCGCCCACGAGCGTGCCCATCGACAGGGGCGCCAGCCGGTGCCAGCACGCGTCGTCCAGGGCGACCGGCCGGCCGTCCCGGGTGCGGTACAGGGCCAGCGGCTTGCCGGCCACGGTCCGCGCCATCGGCGCCTTCGCGGTCACCTCGTGGTCCCACGCCGCGGCGTACCAGGCGTTCAGGGGGTGCGGGAAGATCTTGGCGGCCACCCGGCCGGGGGCGTCCAGTTCGGTCACGGTGGTTCTCCCGACGTGCTCTCGACGGCCCGTCGCGTCCTCGCGCGGGTCCGTGGAGAGTGGTCCGCCCCCGGCGCCTCGCGCCAGCCGTTCTTCCGTTCTGCGGAAGACGGGGCGCCCAGGCTGCGGGAGACGCCCAGCGCGGCGGCGCGCACCGCCGGGACCAGCGCGGCGGTCGAGACCGTGCCGGAGCGCACGACGAGGGACACCGCCGCCACGACCTCGCCGTCGGGTCCGCGCACCGGCGCGGCGACCGACACGGCGTCGTCGGTGACCTCGCGGTCGCTGACCGCCACCCCCGTGCGCCGGACCTCGGCGAGCACGGCCCGCAGCCGCACCGGGTCGGTCTCGGTGTGCTCCGTCCAGCGCGTGACCGGCCGGGCCAGCGCCTCCTCCTGCACGGCCGCGGGGGCGTGGGCCAGCAGCGCGCGCCCGACGCCGGTGGAGGTCAGCGCGAACCGCGCGCCGACCCGGGTCATCACCGTCACCGCCGTGCGGCCGGTGAGCCGCTCGACGAACACGCTCTCCAACCCTTCGCGGACCGCCAGCTGGACGTTCTCGCGCGTGGCGACGTACAGGTCCTCCAGGTAGGGCAGGGCGACCTCGCGCAGCGTGTGGCCGCGGGGGGCGAGCGAGCCGATCTCCCACAGCCGCAGGCCGATGTGCAGCGCACCGGACGCGTCGCGCTCCAGGGCACCGCACGCGAGCAGGTCCGCCACGATGCGGTGCGTCGTGGTCAGCGGCAGGCCGGCGGCGTCGGCCAGCTCGCCGAGGCGCATCGACGGGTTCTCGCGCGTGAAGGTGGACAGCAGGTCCAGGGTCCGCGAGGTCAGCGTCACCGCGCCATCCTGCTCCCGCGGTGACGGCGTGGTCCCGGTGCCTCAGCGGCCCACCGCGTCCGAGATGGACTTCACCCCGCCGTGGGCGGTCAGGCCGCCGTCGACGGGGATCTCGGCCCCCGACACGTAGGCGGCGTCGTCGCTGAGCAGGAACGCCACGACCGCCGCCACCTCCGCGACCGTCCCGGCGCGGCCCAGCGGGGTCTCGGCCAGGTTCGCCGCCCGGAACGCCGGGGACGCCGAGGCCGTCATCGGCGTCTCCACGTAGCCGGGGTGGACGGCGTTGACGCGGATCCCGCGCGGCCCCAGCTCCAGGCACGCCGCACGCGTCAGCCCGCGCAGCGCCCACTTGCTCATGGTGTACGCGACGGGGAAGTGGCCCGTGAGGGCCGCCACCGAGCCCACGTTGACGACCGAGGCGCCGCGCGGCAGGTGCGGCAGGCACGCCTGGATCCCGAGCAGCGGACCCGTCGCGTTGACGGCGTGGACCCGTTCGACGTCGTGCACCGACACCTCGCCGAGCCGGGCACGCCACGTGGTGCCGGCGTTGTTGACGAGCCCGTCGACGCGGCCGTGCCGCGCCACCACCTCGGCCACCACGACCGCCCACCGCCCGGCGTCGGTCACGTCGAGCCGCCGGTAGAGCGCCCCGCCGAGGTCCTCGGCGGGCTCGTCGGCGAGGTCGACGGCGACGACCTCGGCGCCCAGGGCGGTCAGCAGCCGGGCCTCCTCGGCCCCCTGACCGCGACCGGCCCCGGTGACGAGCACCACCTTGCCGCCCAGGCGGTCACCGGTGCTCCGGGGGGTGAGCGGCGCCTCGTCGCGCGTCGGGTCCACGTCCCCACGCTCCCGGCCTGGACGGCCGCAGGGAAGCGGCCATCCCTGATCCGGGGCATCAGCCCCCTCGATGACGGAGCACCGCCCTCAGCCGCGATGATCGGGGGACGCAGCGCCGCGGCTGCGGTCCAGGAGGAGGGACGGTACCCACCATCGACGCGAAGGACGCACCGGACGGCGGCGCGCGCCGGACGGCCGCGCGCCGGGTCAACCTGCGCACCCTCGACCTGAACCTGCTGGTGGCCCTCGACGCGCTGCTGCAGGAGCGCAGCGTCACGCGCGCGGCCACCCGCATGGGCCTGAGCCAGCCCGCCCTGTCGGCCTCCCTGGCACGGCTGCGCCGGCACTTCGACGACCCCCTGCTGACCCGGGTCGGCAACGAGCACCAGCTGACGCCGCTGGCGGTGCGCCTGCGCGAGCAGGTCCGGGTCGCCCTCGCCGGGGCCGAGCGCGTCTTCAGCGCCGACCCGGACTTCGACCCGGCGTCCTCGGTCCGCGACGTCCGCATCGTCAGCAGCGACTACGCCGAGACCGTCCTCGGCGGCCCGCTGACCGCCCTGCTGGCCCGTGAGGCCCCCGGGATGCGGCTGCGGTTCTCCGTCAACACCCCCTCCGTCGTCGAGGACGCCGAACGGGTGCTCGTCGACGCCGACCTGCTCCTGCTGCCGCACGGCTTCCTGACCGACCTGCCGCACCAGGACCTGCACCGCGACCGCTGGGTCTGCCTCGTGGCGCAGGACAACCCCGACGTGGACGACGAGCTGACCGTCGAGCAGCTGCGGTCCATGCCGTGGGTGGTGACCTACCACGGGCCCGTCGCCGCCACCCCGGCCGCGCTGCAGATGCGCATGCTCGGCGTCGAACCGCACGTGCAGGTCATCACCGAGCACTTCCTCGCCGTCCCCGCCCTCGTCGCGGGCAGCGCCCGCATCGCGCTGCTGCAGGAGCGGCTGGCCCTGCGGCTGCCCCCGGACGCCGGGGTGCGCGTGCTCGCCCCGCCCGTCGAGGTCGGTGTGCTGCTGGAGGCCATGTGGTGGCACCCCGTCTACACCGCCGACCCCGAGCACACCTGGCTGCGCGACGTCGTGCGCCGGGCCGCCGCGACCCTGCCCGACGTCCCGCGGTGAGCGGCCCGGCGTCCGCCGGGCATCCACCGCGTCGATGACCGACCTCAGCAGATCGCTCTGTCCAGCGGTCCCGTCGTGCGCCGACACTCCCGGTACCGCCTGCGACGGAGCGGGCGACTCCCGGAGGTCCGCGTGCCCACTGCTGCCCAGCCCCCCACGTCCGCGACGCAGGACCCCGCGCCGCCCGAGCCCGCCGGTGCCGGTGCGCCGCAAGGGGTCCTGCTCGTCGCCCTGAGCACGCTCGCCGTCCTCGGCGCCGTGCTGATCGCCCCCGTCCAGCCGAGCATCGCCCGCGCCTTCGCGGGTGAGCCCGGCCTGGACGTCCTCGTCCCGCTGTCCCTGACGGTGCCCGCGCTGGCCATCGCGGTCCTGGCCCCCGTCGCCGGCCGCGTCGTCGACCGCGCCGGACGGGTCCGGGTGCTGACGGTGTCCCTGGTCCTGTACTCCCTGTTCGGGACGGCGCCGCTGTGGCTGGACTCCCTGCCCGCGATCGTCGCGAGCCGGGCCCTCGTCGGCATCGCCGAGGCGGGCGTCATGACGTGCTGCACGACGCTCATCGGCGACCTGTTCCACGGCCCCCGGCGCAACCGGTACTTCGGTCTGCAGACGGTGGCGACCAGCCTGTCCGCCGTCGTCTTCATCGCCGCCGGCGGGGCGCTGGCCGCCGACCACTGGCGCACCCCGTTCTGGCTGTACGCGATCGGCGTCGCGGGCGCGGTCGCGGCCCGTGCGCTGCTGCGCGAACCCGCGCCGCGCCGGACCGGCGCCCTGCCGCCCCTGGACCGCCGGGCCCTGCTGCTGCCGCTGCTCGTGACGCTGGCCGGGGGGTTGGTGTTCTACACGCCCATCGTCGAGCTGTCCTTCGCCCTGGACGCCCTCGGCGTGACGTCCACGGCCACCGTCGGGGCGGTGAGCGCGGCCGCCGCCGTCGCGACGTGCGCGGGCGCGGCCTCCTTCGCCCGCGTCGCCCACCGCGGCCCGCGCGTCCTGCTGCCGGTGGCCTTCGCCCTCGCCGGCGCCGGGCTCGCGGGCCTGGCCCTGGCCACGACCGTGCCGACCGCCCTCGTCGCCGCCGCGCTCGCCTCGGCGGGCACGGGCCTGCTCCTGCCGTCGGTGCTCACGTGGGCCCTCGGCGGGCTGGGGCTGGAACAACGGGGCCGGGCCACCGGCTGGTGGACCTCGGCCCTGTTCGCGGGGGAGTTCGCCTGCCCGCTGGTGGTGCTGGCCCTCACCGCGGGGCTGGGCGCGCTGCCCCACGCCCTCGGTGCCGTCGCCCTGCTCGCGCTGGCGCTCGCCGTCCTCACGCGTCTCGTGCGCCTCGCGCCGGGACCATCCACCCGGTCGATGACCACCATCGTGAAGTAGCTGTTCCCTGATGACCCCGCCGTGCCGCACAGTCGAGGCAGGCCGCGACGCAGCGCCTCGCGCACGCGGCGGTGACCCCGAAGACACCGAGAGGACCGTTCGATGACGAACCTGCTGGCCCACCTGGCCCACCTGGAGATCTCCTCCCCGGACGTGGAGGCGTCCGTCGCCTTCTTCGAGAAGGGTTTCGGCCTGCGCGAGGTGCAGCGCGACGAGGACGGCAGCGTCTACCTGCGCTGCTGGGGCGACTACTACCCGTACAGCCTCGTGATCTCGCCCGGTGAGCAGCCGGCCCTGGTGACCATGGCCTGGCGCACCAGCAGCGAGGACGCCCTGGAGGAGGCCGCCCGTCGCGTGCAGGGCAAGGGGGTCGAGGGCACCTGGTTCGACAAGAGGCAGGGGCACGGCCGCTCGTTCCGGTTCACCGGCCCCTACGGGCACACCATGGAGCTGTACTGGGACGTGCCCAAGCACTCCGCGCCGGCCGAGCTCACCTCGATCTTCCCCGACCGCCCCGAGAAGCGCTCCTCGCACGCCGCGGCCCCCCGGTTCCTGGACCACGTCACGGTCGCCGCGACCGACGTGAAGGGTTTCGCCGCCTGGTACTCCGAGGTCCTCGGGTTCCGCACCATGGCCTTCACCGAGCTCGACCACGCCCCCGTCACGGTGTTCGGCGTCCTGACCACCAACGAGAAGTCCCACGACCTCGGGTGCGTGTTGGACTCCTCCCAGCTCGGCGGCCGCGTCAACCACATCGCCTTCTGGACCGACAGCCACCAGGAACTGCTCGTGGCGGCCGACGTCCTCATGGAGAACGGCGTCGACATCGAGTACGGTCCCTCGATCCACGGGGTCGGGGAGCAGACGTTCCTGTACTTCCGCGAACCCGGCGGCATGCGCGTCGAGCTGAACACCGGCGGCTACCGCAACTACGTCCCGGACTGGGAGCCGAACGCCTGGAAGCCGTCGCTGGGCTCGAACAGCATCTACCGCAACGGCGCCATGCCGATGTCGATGACCGAGTCGTTCCCGCCGGACCCGGGCAAGCCGACCGCCACCGAGGAGGGCGTCCTGCCCGGCACCGAGGAGGCGCTGCTCAACCCCTACGCGCTGCAGGGCCAGGGCTGAGCCGTGTTCCAGTACTTCCCGGGGAACTACGTCTGGAACCTGTCGGTCAACCTCGCGATGGAGATGGGGGCCCGCATCGGCGAGGTCGACACCGTCTGCCGTCCGCTGCTGGAGGCCGCCACCCGCGGTGAGGACGCCGGCACCGAGGACCTCATGGCGGCCTGGGAACGGCAGGGCGACACCCTCGTCGAGCTCGCCGCCGAGGACGAGGCGAAGGGGCGGCTGCTGTCGGCCGGGGAGAAGCTCGGCCGCGCCGCGACCTACTTCCTCACCGGCGAACGCATGCAGGCCGCCGGTCACGCCCCGCGCGTGGCGCTGTACGCGAAGTTCCGGCGCACCTTCGACCGCGGGGTCGAGCTCGCGGGGGAGAACGCCGAACGCGTCGAGATCCCCTACGCCGGCACGGTGCTGACGGGCATCCTGACCACGGCCCCCGGGGACGGCCCCAGACCGCTGCTCGTCATGGTCAACGGCCTGGACTCCACCAAGGAGATGCTGCACCGCACCGGGCCCGGCGCGAAGCTGGCCGCCCGAGGGGTCTCGACGCTGTGCCTGGACCAGCCCGGCACGGGGGAGGCGCTGCGCCTGCAGGAGCTGCACGCCACCCCGGAGTCCGAGCAGTGGGCCACCCCCGTCTACGAGTTCCTCGCCGCCCGCGAGGACGTCGACGCCGACCGCGTCGGCCTGCTCGGGGTGTCCCTCGGCGGGTACTACGCCCCGCGGGCCGTCGCCTTCGAGCCGCGGTTCGCCCTCGGCGTGGCCTGGGGCGCCAACCACGACTGGCGCGCGGTGCAGAAGGCGCGGCGCGAACGCGAGGGCGAACGTCCCGTGCCGCACTACTGGGACCACGTGCAGTGGGTGTTCGGCACCAAGGACCTCGACGACTTCTTCGAGGTCGCCGAGCGGATGCACCTCGACGGGGTCGTGGAGAGGATCCGGGTGCCCTTCCTGGTCACCCACGGCGAGCACGACCGGCAGATCCCGCTGCAGTACGCGCACCGGACGTTCGAGCAGCTCGTGAACTCCCCGGACCGCGAACTCGTCGTGTTCACCGACCGCACCGGCGGCACGGCGCACTCCAGCGTCGACAACGGGTCGGTCGCGACCGACCTCATCGCCGACTGGGTCGCCGAGCGGCTGGGCGGGACCACGGCGAGGACGACGGGGAGGACGGCGTGACGGCCGAACCGCTCGTGGCGCTCGACCGCACCGACCCCGAGGGGGCGATCGCGGCGACCGTCGCGCGCGTCTCGAACTGGGGCCGCTGGGGCGCCGACGACGTCAAGGGCACGCTGAACCTCATCACCGACGAGCACCGCCGCGCCGCGGCGGGGCTCGTGCGGACCGGGCGCAGCTTCTCCCTCGCGCAGCAGTTCTCGATGGACGGCCCGCAGAAGGGCTGGCGCCGGCGCACGAACCCCGTCCACACCATGCTCGACACCGGGACCGACGCCGAAGCCGGGGTGCAGGGTTTCCCGCACGGCCTCGGCGGGGCCGACGACGTCGTGGCCATGCCGTTGCAGTGCTCCACGCAGTGGGACGGCCTCGGGCACATCTTCGACCACGGACGCACCTGGAACGGGCGCCGGGCCGGGGAGGTGGTCACGTCGCTGGGCGACTCCCGCACGGGCATCGAGACGGTCGCCGCAGACCTCACCGGCCGCGGCGTCCTCCTCGACGTCGGCCGGGTGTTCGGCGACGAGCGCGGTGAACTGCCCGACGGCTTCGCCGTCACGCCCGAGCACCTCGACGCGACGATCGCGGCGCAGGGTGCGGCCGTGGGGGCCGGGGACCTGCTGCTGGTGCGCACCGGCCAGTACGGCCGCACGCTGCGCGAGGGGTGGGGCGAGTACGCCGGGGGCCCCGCCCCCGGGATGTCGTTCACCACCGCGGACTGGTTGCACGCCCACGACATCGCCGCCGTCGCGACCGACACGTGGGGTTTCGAGGTCCGGCCCAACGAGTTCGACGTGGCGTTCCAGCCGCTGCACCAGGTCGTCATCCCCAACATGGGGTTGTTCGTCGGGGAGATGTGGGCCCTGGAGGAACTGGCCGCCGACTGCGCCGCGGACGGCCGGTACGAGTTCCTGCTCGTGGCGGCCCCGCTGCCGGTGACCGGCGCGGTGGGTGCCCCGCTCAACCCGATCGCGTTGAAGTGAGTTCCAACCCTGGAGGTGGGGCGACGATGCCCGCAGTCCGTTCCGTCCTGGTCGTCGGCGCCGGTGCCGCCGGGTGCGCCGCGGCGATCCTGCTCGCCCGTGCCGGCGTGGAGGTGGAGGTCGTCGAGGCGCGGCCCGGGACCTCTGGCGCCGGGTCGGGCATCACGTTGCAGGGCAACGCCCTGCGGGTGCTGCGCGACCTCGGGGTGTGGCCCGCCGTCCAGGCCCGGGGCTACGCGTTCGACTCCCTGGGCCTGCGCGCGCCCGACCCGGCCGGGACCCTGCTCGCCGAGGTCCCCGACGTCCGCACGGGCGGTGAGGACCTGCCGGCGACGCTGGGGATGTCCCGCCCGGAACTGGCGGGGATCCTGCTGGACAGGGCCGCCGAGGTCGGCGCGAAGGTCCGGTTCGGGGTCTCGGTCACCGGACTCACGCAGGACCGCGACGGGGTGGACGTCCGGTTCTCCGACGGGGGGTCGGGACGCTACGACCTCGTCGTGGGGGCCGACGGGATCCGGTCGTGGACCCGGC
Source organism: Kineococcus rhizosphaerae (assembly GCF_003002055.1). Lineage (NCBI taxonomy): Bacteria > Bacillati > Actinomycetota > Actinomycetes > Kineosporiales > Kineosporiaceae > Kineococcus > Kineococcus rhizosphaerae. Next base: position 4,500 of record NZ_PVZF01000021.1, on the reverse strand, counting down.
GCGCGATCGGCGTCGACGCCGAACCCGTGGGCACCGGCATGGGCATCTGGCGCGTCCACGTGCCCCGCCCCGCCGACGTCGTGCGCACCGACCTGACGTACGGCGGGCCCTGCCACATCGCCGGGTACTGCCCGACGGGGGAGGACTCCGCCTACGCCTACCTCGTGGAGGACGTCCAGGACCGTTCCGGGTTGAGCCGGCAGGAGCAGGTCGCCGTCGTGCGCGACCTCGCGGGGGCCTACCACGGCCCGTGGGACGCGATCCGGGAGAGCCTGACCGACGCCACCCCCGTGAACTACACGCGGTTCGAGACGCACCTCGTCGAGGGCCCCTGGCACCGCGGCCGGGTCGTCCTCGTCGGCGACGCCGTCCACTCCTGCCCGCCCACGATCGCGCAGGGCGCGGCGCAGGCGCTGGAGGACTCCGCCGTGCTGGCCGAACTGCTCACCGGCGCTCAGGAGTTCTCCGAGGACCTGCTCGTGGCGTACGCCGACCGCCGCCGCGACCGGGCCCGCCAGGTCGTCGACGCCTCCGTGCAGATCGGGCGCTGGATGCTGGAGCACGCTCCCCGAGAGGAGGCCGACGTGCCCGGCCTGCTGCGCCGGGTCTCCGCCCTCGTGGCGGTGCCGGCGTGAGGTTCGCGCGCGCCCGCCACGAGGGCACCGAGTTCACCGCCGCCGTCGTGGGCGAGCCGGGGCAGGAGGTCCTGCACGCGCTGAGGGGGACCACCACCGTGCTGGACCTGGCCGCCGTGCCGGGCTCGTCCCGCGAGGCCACCGACTGGGCGCTGCGTTCCAGCCCGGCCGTCCCCGTGGCCGGGGTGCGGTTGCTGCCGCCCGTGCAGCCGCCGTCGGTCCGCGACTTCGTGACCTTCGAGGAGCACGTCGAGGGGGTCGTGCGCAGCGTCGACGGCTCCACGGCCGTCGTGCCGGAGTGGTACGAGGCGCCGACGTTCTACTTCACGAACCCGCACGGGCTCGTGGGCGCCCACGACGACGTCCCCGTCCCCCCGGGCAGTTCCGTCCTCGACTTCGAGCTCGAGGTCGCGGTCGTCGTCGGGGCGCCCGGCCGGGACGTCGACCCGGCCCGGGCCGGGGACCACGTCTTCGGGTACACGGTGTTCAACGACTGGTCGGCCCGCGACCTGCAGCGCCGCGAGATGCGGGTGAACCTCGGCCCGGCCAAGGGCAAGGACACCGCCACGACCCTCGGGCCGTGGATCGTCACCCCCGACGAGCTGGAGGGGTTCCGCGACGGGGAGGGTTTCCTGGCCCTGGGGCTGCAGGCGTTCGTCGACGGCGAGCGGGTCGGGCACGACTTGCTGTCCAACGCCGGCTGGACGTTCGAGGAGATGATCGCCTACGCCTCGCGCGGCACGTGGGTGCGGCCCGGGGACGTCCTGGGGTCCGGCACGTGCGGCAACGGCGGCTGCCTGGCCGAGCTGTGGGGCCGGCGCGGGAAGCAGGACCCTCCGCCGCTGCGGCCCGGGAACGCCGTCCGCCTGGAGGTCGAGGGCATCGGGGCCGTGCAGAACCGGGTCGTGGCGGGCCGCGACCTCGCGGACCTGCCCGTCGTGCCGCGGGCGCGGGCCAGGTCGCGACGCCGGACCCGGGAGGTGTGAGCCGGGGCGGGGACCGGGCTCGTGGTTGAGTGACGGGCGTGCGCCTCTTCCTCGTCCGCCACGGTCAGACGCAGTCGAACGTCGACCACCTCCTCGACACCGCCGTCCCGGGCGCCGACCTGAGCCCGCTGGGCCGGGACCAGGCCGCCGCCCTCGTGCAGACCCTGGGGGAGCGGGGGATCGGGGCGATCACCGCCTCGACGCTGGTGCGCACCCAGCAGACCGCCGCGCCGCTGGCCGCCCACCTCGGCCTCGACGTGGCCGTCGCCGACGGGCTGCGCGAGATCGAGGCCGGGGACCTGGAGATGCTCGGCGACGACGACTCAGTCCGCCGCTACCTCGAGGTCGTCGCCGCCTGGTTGCACGGTGACCTGTCCGTCGCCGAACCGGGCGCCGAGGACGGGCACGCCTTCTTCGCCCGCTACGACGCCGCGGTCGCCGCTGCGCTGGCCGCGGCCCGCGCCGCCGGGGTCGACACCCTGGCCCTGGTCAGCCACGGCGCGGCGATCCGCACCTGGGCCGGGTCGCGGGTGCGCAACGTCTCCCCGGAGTTCGTCGTCGCGACCGGCCTGGAGAACACCGGCGTCGTCGAGCTCGAGGGTGGCCCCGAGGACGGCTGGACCTGCGTGCGCTGGATGGGCGCGGTCGTCGACGCCGAGCAGGCCGAGGTCGCCGGCGCCGGTCCCGCCGCCGAACCGGGATCGGTCTTCTGATGGCCTACGAGGAGCTGCTGGCGCGGGCGAGGGCCCTGGCCGGCACCGGTCAGCGGCGCATCCTCGGCCTCGTCGGCGCGCCCGGGGCGGGCAAGTCGACGCTGGCCGCCCGGCTGGCCGGCGACCTCGGGCCGCGGCTGGCGGTCGTCGTGCCCCTGGACGGCTACCACTACGCCAACGTCGTCCTGGAGGCGCTGGGCCGGCGCGAGCGCAAGGGCGCGCCCGACACCTTCGACGCCGGTGGGTACGTCTCGCTGCTGCGCCGCCTGCGCTCGGGGGAGGAGGACGTCGTGCACGCGCCTGAGTTCCGCCGCGAGATCGAGGAGCCCGTCGGTTCGGCCCTGCCCGTGCCGCGCGAGGTCCCCCTCGTCCTCACCGAGGGCAACTACCTGCTGCTGCGCGAGGGGCCGTGGGCGGCGCTGGAGGGGCTCATCGACGAGACCTGGTACGTGCAGCCCGCCGAGGAGGTCCGGCACGGCCGGCTCATCGCCCGGCACGTGGCGTTCGGCAAGGACCCCGCCGCCGCGCGGGCGTGGGCGCTGGGCAGCGACGAGGCGAACGCGGCGGTCATCGCCGCCGGCCGCGACCGCGCCGACCGGGTCGTGGACCCCGGCTGAGGAGCTGCGACGTCTCAAGACGCCGCGACAGCCGGTCCGTCGGAATTCGGTGACAACCGCGGGGGCAGGAGGTCCCGGCCGTCCACGACGGCGCACGACGTGCCGGGACCGCGAGTCGGTCGGAGCGGCGGAGCGACGCCAGGGCCTCCCCGCCCACGGCCTCAGCCGTCGGTGTCCTCCAGCTGAGGGCACGGCTCGCGCTGATGACCGCGACGTCGCCCGCAGGGCGGACCGCGACGTCGCCCGGTCAGCAGGAGCCAGAGGACCGGGGCGATCGCCGGCAGGGGGCCACGATCTCGCCGGTGCGTCGAGGAGCGGCTCGCGGGTCGTTCTGGCGTTGGAAGGGCGTGGGTTCGTCGCCGCTGGCGAAGGGGAGCACGTCGGGGCCGTGCGGACACCGGTCGGACTGGCTCTGACGGTCGTCCGTGGTGCTTCCTCCCTGATCGCCTCAGGTGAGCGTCCCACCTGCTGATCGTGTGCTGGCGGTCTTCGCTGTCTCGCGCGACACGGATCGGACGGCATGACGATCGTGCGCTGCGCGCACCACGGGATGACCGCGCGGTAGCGACCTGCGCCGATCCGCCACGTGAACTCATCGCTGTTCGACAGCTATCGAATGACGATCGACAGGTGAACGCCAACTGTGATGTATCAGGACATCGGTGACGGTTCTGCACCAGGACATCGGTGACACTCGATGTGTCAAGACATCGGTGACAGTCGTAGACCTGAGCCGGTGTCAGCCGCTCCCCAACAGCGCACACAACGCGGGATGACCGGTAGATCGCTGTTGCGGTGAGGCGTCTGTCGGATCAGCCGTACGGTGGACAGGTGTGGAGCCGGGGGATCTCGTGACCGTGGGCTCTGTCCGCGCTCTGGGGACGGCCAGCCTGCGCGTCAACAACCCCAACCCCCATCGCCGCACCCCGCAGTTGCTGCTCGAGACCGATGAGGGCATCGCTTGGCGGCTGCTGGCGGACCTGCACCCTCTCGAGGCCGGGCCGGGGGCGAACCTGCACTCCTTGATTCTCAGCACCTCTGGCCAGACCCTGCTGGGGCTGATCCCCGCCGACGGTGAGAACACCGCCGATGGGCGTCGCTACACCCCGAACGAGGAGGAGCAGCTGGCCTTGATCGACGTCGCCACCGGACGACAGCGAATGACGCCGTGCATCCGGCGAGGGCGATCACAGACTCTGCACTACAGCTTGGCCCCGAACGAGCAAGATCTCGCAGTGGTCATCGATGAGTCGGCAGTCGAAAACCGGTCCATCACCTTGTCGATCCTGCGTGGGCCGGACCTCACTGTGAGCGTGCAGCGAGTCTTCGACAACACCTACATGGGCTACTTCAGGCAGCGCGACACCCAACCGCAGTGGTCCCCCGACGGGCGGTTCTTGGCGCTGTCGGTGTGTCCCGTCGGAGCCTCCGTTGAAGCGCTGCTGGTGGTGGACGGTTGTGTCCACCAGAGTGGTGTACGACCAGGCCGGTGACAGGCGTGGCTGACACGTAGAAGGCGGCCACCGCGTGATGCTTCGAAGGACCTCTC
>NZ_PVZF01000020.1 GCF_003002055.1 Kineococcus rhizosphaerae | reverse complement strand
AGGGCGCCGACTGGTCCTCCTACGTCGTGCGCGACGGGCTGCTCATCACCGGCCAGAACCCCGCCTCCTCCTCCGAGGCCGCCGACGTCCTCGTCAGCGTCCTGGGCGAACTCGCCTCCGTCTGAACCGATGCGGTCCCCGGGCCCGAGCCGGCTCCCGGGTCGGCTCGGCCGGGGACGCCCCACCCGCCGGTCGTCGCCCTCGTCGGCCGCCGTGCGTGCTCAGCGCGAGGTCCCGCGGAAGGCTCGGTGGGCCGTCAGCCGAGGAGTTCCAGCTCGAACCGGGCGACGTCACCCAGTTCCAGGCCCTGGGCCGTCCGCACGGCCTTCTTCAGCGGCAGCACGTACGCGCCGTCCTCGCCGGGGAAAATCGACGTCGTCCACGTCGAGGTGCCGCAGCGCACCCGGACGGGGACGGCGCCGAACCCCGCCCGCGGCCGGGGCACGTCGGCGATCTCCTGCGACTGCGGCAGCGGCAGGCTCACGAAGACCCACAGGTCCGGGCGCGCCTCCCACCGCCACAGCGCGGCGGAGAACTCGTACTGCACGGGTTCAGGTGGAGGGTTTCTCGTCGAGCCAGCTCTGCAGGACCCGGCACAGCGGCTGGAGCTCGCGGTCCAAGTCGGGCAGCAGATCGCTGCTCGGGTTCTCCACGAGAAGCCAGCGCCGCAGCATCGCGACGTAGGCGCCGTGGATGCCGCCGGCGATGCCCTGCGGGGCGACGTCGCCCGTGGCGAAACCGTGCCGGCGGGCGACGAACGAGGCGACGTGCTCGGTCCACGCGGCCCACTGCTCGGACTCGCCCGAACGCAGTTCGGTGGACTCGTCCAGCACCCTGAAACGTTGCATCCACAAGCCTTCGGCGTCGATCACCTTCTCCAGCGCGCCGATGATGCAGCCGCGCACGAGGTCCAGCGTCGCGCCCTCGGCGGGGACCGCCTCCTCCAGGAGCCCGGCGAAGCCGGAGGTGAACTCGTCGAACCGCCACCAGATGATGGAGCCCTTGGACGGGAAGTAGCGGAAGAAGCTCGTCTTGCTGACGCCGGCCGCCGCGGTGATCTCGGCGAGCGTCGTCTCCTCGAAGCCCTTGCGCAGGAACAGGTCGATCGCGACGGTCTCGATCTCCTCGCGGGAGGACGCGGGCGGTCTGCCGCGACGAGGGGCGGGTCTCTCCACCTGGTGCTCAGTCACGATGGACAGCGTGCCACAGAGGTGACCCCCCGGCGGGGGTCGTTCGGCTGTCCGGGTGCGGGTGTCCTGTGCTGATCGTTACACTTCCCCGCCGCGTGCCGGGGGAGGTCTCGAACGTCGCAGCGCCGGGGAGCGCCCGACCGCGCGAGTACGACCGGCCCGCCGTCCCGCCCGTCGCTCAGCCCGTCGGCGGGGCTCGCACCAGGGTCGAGCGCCCGCCCGCATGGCATAGCCTCCAGGGGTGGCTGCGGACGGTGAACGGACGACGTACGTCGTCGTGGACGGCGAGAACATCGATGCGACCCTCGGGGCGTCGATCCTCGACGGGCGTCCCGGGCCCGAGCAGCGCCCGCGCTGGGAACGGCTGCTGAAGTTCGCCCGCGACACGTTCCAGCAGCCCGCCAAGGGCCTGTTCTTCCTCAACGCCTCCAACGGGCACCTGCCGATGTCGTTCGTCTCCGCGCTGCTCGCGATCGGCTACCAGCCCATCCCGCTGGCCGGCGGCCCGGGGGAGAAGGTCGTCGACATCGGCATCCAGCGCACGCTGGACGCCCTGGTGAACCGCGAGGGCGACGTCCTGCTCGGCTCCCACGACGTCGACTTCCTGCCGCAGGTCGACCGGCTCCTGACCGGGGACCGGCTCGTCGGCATGGTCGGGTTCCGCGAGTTCATGAACTCGCAGTACGCGCCGCTGGCCGAACGCGGGCTGAAGGTCTTCGACCTCGAGGACGACGTGCGCGCGTTCAATGTCGTGCTGCCCCGCGTCCGGATCATCCCGCTGGCCGACTTCGACCCGACGCGATACCTCTGACCGTCTCGATCGTGTCCGCCTCCTCGGCGGTCTTGTCCTCCCGGTAGCGCACGACGCGCGCGAACCGCAGGGCGAGCCCGCCGGGGTAGCGGGTCGAGCGCTGCAGCCCGTCGAAGGCGATCTCCACCACCTGCTCGGGCCGGACCGTGACGACGTACCCGGAGTCGTCGACGGCCAGTTCGCGGAACCGCTGCGTCTGCCAGCGCAGCACCTCGTCCGTCATGCCCTTGAACGTCTTGCCGAGCATGACGAAACCCCCGGTCGCGGGGTCCCGGGCGCCCAGGTGGATGTTCGAGAGCCACTGGCTGCGCCGGCCCGACCCGCGCTCCACGGCCAGCACCACGAGGTCGAGGGTGTGGACGGGTTTGACCTTCACCCACGCCCCACCGCGCCGACCCGCCGCGTAGGTCGAGGCCAGGTCCTTCACGACCACCCCCTCGTGCCCGCCCGCGACGGCGTGCTCAGCGAACTCGTTGGCCCGCACGGGGTCCGCGGTCACCAGCCGGGGCACCCGGTACCGCTGCGGGACCAGGGCGTCGAGGACCTCCAGACGTTCCGCCAGCGGCGTGTCCAGCAGATCGGCACCGTCAGCGTGCAGGACGTCGAAGAAGAACGGCACGACGGCCGTCCCGGTCGCCTGCGCCGTGCGCGACGCGGTGTCCTGGAACGCCTTCGGACGTCCCGCCTCGTCCAGGGTGAGGGCTTCCCCGTCCAGCACCAGGTCCCCGCCCGGCAGCGCCGCCACGACGTCGACCACCTCCGGCAGGCGGGCCGTGAGGTCCTCCAGGGTCCGCGTCGCGATGAGGACCCCACCGTCGCGGCGGTGCACCTGGACACGGATCCCGTCGAGCTTGGTGTCGACCGCCACCGGTCCCGCCAGACCCTCGAGCGCCTCGGCGACGGTGGTCGCGCTCGAGGCCAGCATCGGCAGCAGCGGCCGGCCCACCTGCAGCCCGAAGCCCGCCAGCGCGCCCGCGCCCCCGTGCAGCGCGGCGACCACGGCCTCGACCGTCGAGCCCGCCAGCATCGCCGCGCGCCGCACGTCCTGCGCCGGCACCCCGGCCACCTGCGCCGCCGCGTCCTGCACGAGCGCGTCCAGCGCCCCCTGCCGCAGCTCGCCCGTCACGACGCCGCGCAACCACCGTTGCTCGTCGGCCGTCGCCGCCGCGAACAGGTCCCGCACCGCCTCCTCGCGACGTCCCCTGGACCCGGCGCCCCCCAGCGCGGCGATCGCCTCGAACCGCTCGTGGACCCCGCGCACCGTCAGCGACGGGGCGTCCGCCGGGGCCGGCAGCGAGGCCAGCGACCGCCAGCCCAGGCCCGTCCGCCGCTGGGGCAGGCTGCCGCCCAGGTAGGCCGCGACGACGGCCGCGAGCTCCCGGTCCGACGTCCCGTCCGCCGCGCCCAGGCGCCCGAGCAGTTGCGCGATCTCGGCGACCTTCCGGGTCCGGGCCCGGGTGGAGGCCACAGCGGCCGAGGTGGTGACGACGTCGGCGAGCAGCACCCGGCCATCCTGCCGCCCACCCGACCTGACGGCCCCTGGAAGGGGACGCGATCGTGGCGCCCACGGGTTCGTCACCGGCGCTCGCGGACCTCCCCACCTGCGGACTGGACGCCCGGTCGTCCGATCCGGCTCCCGGGCGCGCCCGCGGCCGGGGTGGGGTCCGTCAGCCCCGCGAAGGGAGCGCGTCCGCGGAGGAGCTGCGAGCCGATCGCGGGGTGAGCCGGCCGTGCCGGACCAGCCAGCGCTCGAAGACGACTGTGCCGAACGGGGGGACACCGGCGGCGAGCCCCACCGCGGTGAGCCGCAGGTCCCAGCGCAGCGTCCGCGCCGCCCAGGCCGTGGACAGGAGGTAGACGACGAAACCGACGCCGTGGACCATCCCGACGACGGGGACCCCGCCTTCGTGCGGGGCGTGGACGATCCACTTCAGGAACATGGCGACGAGCAGCGCGGTCCACGAGATCGCCTCGAACGTGGCGATGACCTTGAACCAGCGGGCGGGGAGCGGCCCGGACGTCATGGGGGTCCTCCTCCTGGGTGGGGGCGTCCCCCAAGTCTGACGCTCCGTAGGAGACGCGGGCGCCGGGAGCGGTGTGGGATCGCTCACCCCCGCGCGGACCGGTCAGTGCGTCAGGAGTTCGTCGTCCTCCGTGCGCCCGAGGCGCCGCACGTACCCCGGGACGTCCTCGGCGGCCATGGCCGTCCCGAACCAGTGGCCCTGCGCGCGGTGCACCCCGAGCGCCCGCAGGGGGGCGATCTGCTCGGCGTGCTCGACGCCCTCGGCGAGGATCCGCATGTCCAGGGCCCGGCACAGCGCGGAGATGCCCTGGAGCAGGGACGTGTCCTCGCCCGTGACGAGGGTCGTGAGGGAACGGTCCAGCTTCACGGTCGAGATCGGGAACCGGCGCACGTACGACAGCGACGTGTACCCGATGCCGAAGTCGTCGAGGTCGAGGCGGAAACCGGCGGCGACGACCTCGCGCAGCGACGCCGCGATCCGCGGGTCGTCGGGCAGTTCCTCGTGCTCGGTGATCTCCAGGTGGACCCGGTCGGGGCGGATCCCGTGCCGGGCGGCCAGTTCGGTGATCCAGCGGCTCATGCCGTGCCGGTGCAGGCTCCCGACGCCGAGGTTCACGGCGACGTGCAGCTCACCGAGCCCCTGGGCGTCCCAGCGGGCGAGGTCGGCGAGGGCGCGGGAGGCGACGTGCTCGTCGAGACGGGCGCCGAGCCCGGCCGCCTCGGCGTGCGGCAGGAACTCGTCCGGCATGACCAGACCGGAGCGGGGGTGGTTCCAGCGCACGAGCGCCTCGACGCCGACGATCCTCGGGACGAGGTCGTCGCCGAGGTCGACGATCGGCTGGTGGACGACGACGAGTTCGCCGACCTCCTCGGGCCGGCCGTTCTGCAGCAGCAGGCTGCGCAGTTCCTGCTGCATCACCAGGCCGCCGAGGACCTTCTCGCGCAGCTGCGGGCGGTAGACCTGCGCCCGGCCCTTGCCGGCCTGCTTCGCGGCGTACATCGCCACGTCGGCGTCGACGAGGGCGTCGTCGAACGCGACACCCGCGCGCAGCGGGGCGATGCCGATGCTGGCGCTGACCTGGTACGGCAGCCCGCTGAACTCGAACGGCGCGTCGAGGGCCGTCAGCAGGAGGTCGGCCGGGCCCTCCTCGTCGTCCGGGGACGTCCAGGCGACGACGATGAACTCGTCACCCCCGGTGCGGGAGACGACGCCGCGCGGACCCACCGCCCCGCGCAACCGCCCGGCGACCTCGACGAGCAGCGCGTCCCCCACGGCGTGCCCGCGGGTGTCGTTGATCTGCTTGAAGTCGTCGAGGTCGACGAGGCACAGGTGCAGGTCCTCACCGCGCAGGCGCTGACGCAGGCGCTCGGCGGCGCCCGGCAGGCCGCGGCGGTTCACGAGGTCGGTCAGGGGGTCGCGGACGGCGCTGCGTTCGGCGCGCCGGACCGACAGCGCGGCCAGGCCCACCCCGGCGCAGGCCAGGACGTACCCGCTGGGGGCGACGACCGCGACGACCACGTCGGGCAGGACGCCGAGGACGCCCAGCACCCACAGCACGGGGACCGCGCAGAAGACCGGCAGCACGCTGAGCAGGCGCTGCCCCTCCCCCCGCAGGTCCCCGCCGGCGCAGGGGGTGCCGACCAGGCGCATGCTCGGGTGGGTGGCGGCCGCGGCCAGCAGCACGACGGCCACGCACTGGACGGCCTGCAGCAGGTGGCGCTCACCGGTCAGGAGGTCGGCCCGGGCGGTGACCAGGGCCGCGACGGCCAGCAGGGACCCGGCAGCCAGCAGCACGAGCGCGGTCGCGGGGGCCATCCCCTGGCGGGTGGTGAGGATCCGCAGCAGCACGATGGCCAGGACGACGTCGGCCGCGGTGCCCAGCAGCACCGCCGGGTCGGTGGGGCCGGCGGCGCGCAGCATCGCGAGGACCTGCACGACGAGCAGGGCCCCGGCGCCGACGGTGAGCAGCACGTCGGGCCAGGTGGCGCGGACCTCGCCGAGGGGGCGACGCAGCGTCCGGACGACGAAGGGGACGAGGACGAGGGCGACGACCTGGACGGCCACGACACCCCACCGGGCGGCGGACGGGTGGGTCCCGGAGACGGTGAGGGCGCTCGCGCCCAGGCCCGTGGCGACGAGCGCCAGCACCGCGACCCAGGCCCGCACGACGACGGGGCGGTGCCGGCGGACACCCAGGGCCGCGGTGAGCAGGGCGCCGGCGTGCACGAGCAGGGCGACGACGTCGGCGCACCGGCGCGGGTCGGCGGCCGGGAGGACGCCGACGACGACGCACAGGGCGGCGAGCGCCCCCAGCACCACGACGTCCCGCTTGGGCATCGTCCCCCCTCGTCCCCGGTCCCGGCCCCGTGCCGGCCTCCGTGTCATCGACGTGACCGGCCGGGGACTCATTCGCCCGATCAGGGGGTGCGGGCGCGTCCGGTAAGGAACACCCGACCACGCAGCGGGGTTGCCGCCCGCGTGAGCGCAGCGGAGATCAGCTTGTGGGGCGGCGGACCGTGGCAGGACCCGGCGCGGGTCGCGGAGGCCGGGGAGGTGGCCGCCGAGGTCGAGGAGCTGGGGTTCCACCGCATCTGGTTCTCCGGCGGGTTCGGCGACGGGATCCTGCCCGCCTTCGGTGACCTGCTGGCCGCGACCCGCACGATCGGCGTCGCCAGCGGCATCGTCAGCATCTGGACGGCCACCCCGGACCAGTCCGCGGCCGCCTTCGCCGATCTCGAGGCGAAGCACCCCGGCCGGTTCCTGCTGGGCCTGGGCAACTCGCACGCCCCGGCCGTGGAGGGGCAGGGCGGCCGCTACGAGAAGCCGTTCTCCCGCACCGTCGAGTACCTGGACGCCCTCGGCGACCGCGTGCCGCGCGAGCGCCTGGTGCTGGCCGCGCTGGGCCCGAAGATGCTGGACCTGGCCCGGGAGCGGACGACGGGGGCGCACCCGTACTTCGTGACGGTCGAGCACACGGTGGCCGCGCGCGAGGCCCTCGGCACCGGGTCGTGGCTGGCGCCGGAGGTCGCCGTCGTCCTGGACGCCGACCCGGACTCGGCCCGCGCCACGGCCCGCGAGCACCTGGCGACGTACCTGGCGCTGCCGAACTACACGAACAACCTGCGCCGCTTCGGCTGGGGGGACGAGGACCTGCTCGGGGGCGGCAGCGACCGGCTCGTCGACGCGCTGGTCGCGTGGGGTCCGGTGGAGCGGGTCGCGGCGGGCGTGCAGCGGCACGTCGACGCGGGGGCGGACGAGGTCGCGCTCCAGCTCCTCGGCGGGCGCGGGGAGTTCCCCCGCGAGGGGTTCCGGGAACTGGCGGCGGCGCTGGTCCGGGGGCGCTGAGCCCTGCGGCCGGCAGGGGTCAGCGGGCGGCGCTGACCACGGCGCTGCTGCTGCGCGCGAAGGACGCCGCCAGCCCGGCGGGGTCGTCGAGGTAGCCGGCGACCATCGCCCCGTCGCGCAGCAGCAGCAGGTCCTCGGCCACCGCCGTGGGGTCCGGCACCCCCAGGGGCGCCACCAGGTCCTGGAAGGCGCTGCGGTACCAGGCCCGGTGGGCGTCGACGACCCGGCGGGGGGCGCTGTCCGCGTCGGGGTACTCCGCCGCGGCGTTGATGAACGCGCACCCGCGGAACCCGGGCCGGCACGCCGAGGCGCCGATGAGTTCCCCCAGCCGTGCCAGGGCGACGCGGACGTCCCCGCCGGCCGCGGCGAACGCCGCCTCGACCCCTTCGCGTTCTCGCTGGGCGCTGGCCTGCAGGTAGGCCGCGACGAGGTCGTCCTTGGCCTTGAAGTGCCGGTAGAAGGTCACCTTGGTCGTCCCGGCCCGCTCGATGACCTTGTCCACGCTCACCGCCCGCAGGCCCGTCGTGTAGAACAGCGCGCTCGCCGCTTCGACCAGGCGGTCGCGCATCGACGTCTTCGCGTTCGCCGTCGTCATGCCCGACCCTCCTGCCTCTCCGCGTCGTCACCCGCGGGGAGTTCGACCACCGTGTGGAATGTCCGGTCATTCTACGACGGTGTGCCCGTGCTCCGAGGGTTCGACGTCGCAGAAGAGCGCGGTGAACGGGGTGCCGGTGGCCAGCAGGCGCTGGAACAGTTCGCCGGCGACGGGAGTGCCCACCGCGGCGGAGGCGTCGGCGTAGTCGCTGAAGTGCAGGTCCAGGGTCCGGTGGGCCGGGGTGGGTGAGCCGTCCTCCCTGGGCCACACCGTGGCGGACTCCAGGCGCTGGAGCAGGGGCAGGGTGCCGGCGAGCTCCCTCACCCGCGCGTAGGCGCTCTCGAACGCGGCGGGGTCGGAGGGGTTGTCGACGACGAAGGTGATCTTGGTGGTCATGGCGGGTCCTGGGTCCTGTACTCGGGTTCGGTGTCGTGCGTCGTGGGCGGGGAGGGTCAGGCGGCGGGCCGGGCGTAGGCCTCCAGCAGTCGCAGCCAGACCTCGCTGACGGTGGGGAAGGCGGGGACCGCGTGCCACAACCGGTCGACGGGAACCTCGGCGACGACGGCGATCGTCGCGGCGTGCAGGAGTTCCGCGACGTCGGGGCCGACGAGGGTGAACCCGACGACCACCTTCCGGTCCTCGTCGACGACCATGCGCGCCCGGCCCCGGTAGCCCTCGGCGTGCAGGGCCGAGCCGGCCACCGCGGCCAGGTCGTGGTCCACGACCCGCACGTCCAGGCCCGCCGCCAGGGCGTCCGCGGCCGTGAGACCGACGGAGGCGACCTCGGGGTCGGTGAACACGACCTGCGGCACGGCGCGTTCGTCGGCGGTGGTCGCGTGCCGGCCCCAGGGGGCGTCGTCGAGCGCCTCGCCGCGGGCGCGGGCGACGATGGCGTCGCCGAGCGCGCGGGCCTGGTACTTGCCCTGGTGGGTCAGCAGCACGCGGTGGTTCACGTCGCCGGCGGCGTAGAGCCAGTCCCCGTCCAGGGGTTTCCCGTCGGCGCCCAGGACGCGCAGGGTGTCGTCGACGGCGAGCCAGGACCCGGGTTCGAGCCCGACGGTCTGCAGGCCGAGGTCGTCGCTGTTGGGGGTGCGCCCGACGGCGACGAGGAGTTCGTCGGCCTCGACCCGCTGCCCGTCGGCCTCGCCGCCGGCCAGGACGAGGTGCACGGTTCCTGTCGGATCCCGTTGCACCGCAGCCACTACGGTGCCCAGGTGCACCGTCACCCCGTTCTCGCGCAGGGCGGCGGTGACGTGCTCGCCGGTGAACGGTTCCGCACGGGGCAGCATCCCGTCGCGCACCAGCACCGTCACCTGCGAGCCCAGGCCGGAGTACGCGGTGGCCATCTCGGCGGCCACCACGCCGCCGCCGATGACGGCGAGGCGGGCGGGCACGGCCCCGGCGGCCACGGATTCTCGGCTGGTCCAGGGCGCGGCCTCGCGCAGACCGGTGATGTCGGGGACCCGGGCGCTGCTGCCGGTGGCCACGACGACGGCGTGCCGGGCGGTGAGGGTGGTGGTGCTGCCGTCGGCGACGGTGACCTCGACCGTGCGGGGGGCGGTCAGGCGTCCGTGGCCGCGGACGAGGGTGATCCCGGCGCCGTCCAGCCAGGCGACCTGCCCGTCGTCGCGCCAGTCCGAGGCGAACGCGTCGCGACGGCGCAGGACGGCGGCGACGTCGAGGTCGCCGGTGACCGCCTCGGCGGCGCCGGGGACCCGGCGGGCGGCGCGCAGGGCGGAGGCGCTGCGCAGCAGGGCTTTCGTCGGCATGCAGGCCCAGTAGGAGCACTCACCGCCGACCAGTTCGCGTTCGACGACGGCGGCGCTCAGACCTGCCTGCGCGACGCGGTCGGCGACGTTCTCGCCCACCGGTCCCGCGCCGATGACGACGACGTCGAAGGTCGCACTGGTCCGGTTCGTGGTGGTGCTCGTGTCGGGGGTCATGGCGTGTCCTTCGTCGGAGTGGGTGCGGTCAGCGGTTCCGGGCGCTGCGGCCCAGGCGGAGGGCGGAGACGAGGAAGAAGATCCCGCCCGGGACGGCGTAGCCGGCGGCGCCGGACAGCGTGGGGTCACCGGTGCCGGCACTGGCGATGAAGGAGGCGCCGGCCAGGGTGGAGACGGCGCCGCTGACGATGAGCGGCCACTGGCCCCCGGCGCGGCGGCGGCGCACGGCGACGACGAGCTGGACGAGGCCGGCGACGACGGCCCAGGCCCCCCACACGCGCAGGACGGCGGGGATCCCGGAGGTGGCGGCCACACCCACGGCGACGGCTGTCAGGAGGCTGACGGCCACGTTGACGTGGAGGCCGGTCAGGGAGCGCCGGGTGGCGCCGGCGGCGCGGGAGGCGCGGGCGTCGACCACGGCGGCGGCGACGTCGACGAGCGGGTAGAGCACGAGCAGGGCGGCGGTGAGGCCGCCGAGGGTGTCGGCCATGGACAGGACGACACCGGCCCAGACGAGGGCGAAGGCGAAGCGGGCGAGGTACAGCTTGCGCAGGGTCGCGGTGGGGGTGGTCGCGGCGGGCGTGCCGGTCGCGGTGGGGGCGGGGGAGTCGGTGGTGCGCACGGTGGTCCTCTCGACGGTCACGGGCGGGGGACCGGGGGTTCTGCGGCCCGGTCGGGGAGCGGGACACGATCGGTCCCGAAAGTAGAATGACTAGTCACTCTGGTTTGTGAACCGTAGCCGCCCCGCGGCGACGGCGCAAGGAGCCGGACGGCAGGGGCCGGGTTCCCGCGGAGGAGGTTTCGTGGACGGACGGTGGACCACCGGCCGCTCCGGGCCGGGCGAGCGGTCCGAGTTCGCCGGTCCGGGTCACCCGGGAGGCTCGTGAGCAGTTCGTCACCAGGCGCGGCGGCGACGACCGGGCCGCCGAGGTGCGGATGCGCCAGGTGCTCGAAGACGTCCTCCTCGACGGTGCCCGAGTCCCGACCACAGCGCGGTGAGCGCCTACGGCACCGTGCGACGGGAACGGAACTGGGAACAGTTCACGGCAGGGGTGCCGTCCTGGTTCGAGGTCGCGAGGCGCTCACCGGACGGTGTTCCGCCGGGACCGGCTCGTTCCCGGGGACCGGCCGTCCCGCTCGGCGACCTCGTCGCCTCCGTCCGTCCCGGTGAACTGCCGTGACCTGGCGGGCGCTCGGCTCCTGCGCCGAGCTGCACCGGGCCGATCCGACCGACGTGGATGCGCTGCCAGTCCCGGTTCACGCACATCGCGCGGGGGCAGACCCAGATGACCGCGAGGTCGACCGAGGCGGCCTCACGGTGCCCCCACGGGGATGGTCGTCAGCGGCGGCGCTCGGCCAGTGCGACCAGGAGACCGACGATGACGACCGCGATCACCACGATCACGATCATCACGATGGTCATGGGTGAGTCGGCCAGCACGGTCGCTCCTCGATCGACGACGGATTCGGATCTTCGCAGGCCAGCTTCCTCACCGCCCACTCGTCGACACCAGTGGACGTCTCCGGAGCGCCGTGAACGTGCACCGAGCGCGGGATGACCGTGAGGTTTTCGACTCGGTGCACGCGATGTCGACGCTCCGCCGAAGTGTTGCGTTGCAACCTATTCACGTCTCGTGAGTGGGTCGGAACGTACCACTCCAGCGGACGGGCATCGCGCTGTTCGTCATGAGCGGTAGGCCGGCTGAGCGTGATCGTGCGCTGAGCGCGAGATGACCGCGCGGTCGTCCTGGGCTCACCACTCGTGGTCAGACACCGCCGGCCATGCACTGTCCACCTGTGACGCGGCAGCCCAGTAGAAGGGGATCAGCTCGCGCAGCTTCCGGCTGGACCACGCGGCCGGATCCGCGGGGTCGGCGACACCGACATCGACGTCGGGTCCCCAGAGGGCGAGTCGTTCCTGGCACGTCCCGCACGGAGCGAGCACCGATCGCGTGCCGATGGCCCGGTCGATGCTCACGCACACCGACGCCACGATCGTCTGGTCGTTGGAGTACGCGGTGCAGATCGGACCGGTCTCGGCGCACAGGGTCATCGCGGCCTTGTAGTTGGCCAGTGAGACACCCGTCAGGATTGCACCGTCCTCGAGGCGAATCGCAGCAGCTACGGCGTCGCGCCGCGGCCAACGGCGGTCGGCTTGATCGACGGCAGCTCGGATCAGTGGTTCATCGACGGGCACCGCACCATTGTCGGGTCGACCGGCGGGTGTGCGGTCATCCGCTCTTCGCCATGAGCGAGTGTTGCGCTCGTCGCCATGACCGCGACGTCCGCGACGTCCTCGACAGCGGCACGTGCGGGTGGATCAGCTCAGGACTTCCACCTCGCACGTGATCCCCGGCGCACGCGACAAACGCGCGTCGGCGGTGACCAACACGACGTCCAGGGCCTCGGCCAAGGCGACGTAGGCGGCGTCGTAGCTGGTGACGGTGTGCCGCAGCTCCCAGCAGCGAGGCAGGAGGGCTCGGTGCGCGGCACGTCGCAGGGGAAGGTCGATCAAGTCGCGCAGGGCGAGATCGGCACGACGCTCGGGCAAGCGTCCGCCCGCGGCCGCGCGGCGCAGGACGGAGGCCACCTCGAGGTCGATCACCTCAGGAGCGGTGAGGATCTCGCCGCGCAGACGGTCCCGGGCCCGATCCCCGTCGGGCCCGTCGTCGACGAGTGCTGGGGCCAGGACGCTGGCGTCGACGACGATCACGAACGGTGGTCACGGTCCTCGTGCACCGCCGTCACGGCATCGCGGAAGGACAAGCTGCCGCCGGCTCGCCCACCGGCTCGTTCGAGGACTTCCTCGAGGGACGGGGTGCTGGCTTCCTGGACGAGCTTGGCGAGGAGGTACTCCTGCAGGGACTGGTGAGCAAGAGCGGCGCGACGCCGTAGGACGGCGTGCGTCTCGTCGGGAACGTCCTTGATCTGAACGCTGGGCATGGCGCCATTCTGGCGCTCCACCATCTGTTCCGCAATCACCCGGTCTTGGGCAAGACTGTAGAGTTGCCGCCGTCCCTGATCGTGCGCTGGGCGCGGGACGACCACGCCCCCGCACCCCGGGACGATCCAGCTCACGGCGAGGTGTTGCTGCTGCGCTCGTGGCGCCCACGCATGACCCAGGACGTGATGTAGACGAGCCCCAGGACTGAGAAGCCGATGGGCGGCAGCAGTCGCCAGGTCGCGGTGCCGCGGTAGTCGAGGAGTGCCCAATGGGCGACGGCGAGCAGGCTCCACGTGAGCCCCAGGAGGAGCGACTGCTTGCGGGTCTTCGTGGTGTGCCACCACGGCTTCTCGCTCACCAGGACACCTTCCCTCGTGCACGCCGTCGACACCCCGCGCTCCTCGAGGTGTCCGTGACGTCGCTCCTCCAGGATCCGCCCTAGTCGTGCGTCGCGGTCTCGTGACCGGAGTGCCCGACGGGTTCGAGCTGGAACGTCGCGTGCTCGACGGCGACGGGGAAGTGCTCGGCGACGCAGGACTGCAACCGGTCGAGGATCTCCGGCGCGTGCCCGTCCCGGAAGCAGGAGTCGTCGAGCACGACGTGCGCGGACAGCACGGGCAGGCCCGTCGTGATGAGGCTGGCGTGCAGGTCGTGGACGGCGTGGACGTGCGGCAGTTCCAGCAGGTGGCGGCGCACGTCCTCCAGGTCCAGCCCCGGCGGGGTGGACTCCAGCAGCACCGACGTCGTCTCCCGCAGCAGCTTCAGCGTGCGGGGGACGATGAGCACCCCGATCACGAGGGAGACGACGGCGTCGGCGCGGGTCCACCCGGTGAGGGCGATGACGGCGGCGGCCAGCAGCACGGCCACCGACCCCAGCCCGTCGTTGACGACCTCCAGGACCGCGGCGCGCACGTTGACGTTGGCCTTCGCGTTCCCCCGCAGCAGGAGCCACAGCGCGAGGACGTTGCCGAGCAGGCCGACGACCCCGAAGACGACCATCGCCCCGGAGTGGACCTGCGGCGGTTCGACGAGTCGCTTCACCCCTTCGACGAGGACGAAGACGCCGATGGCCAGCAGGGCCGCGGCCTGCAGGGTCGCGGCGAGGACCTCGGCCCGGCGGTACCCCCAGGTGCGCTGTGCCGACGCCGGGCGCGCGGCCAGCGACGCGGCGATGAGCGCGATCACGAGACCGGCGACGTCGGTGAGCATGTGGCCGGCGTCGGCCAGCAGGGCCAGCGACCCGGAGACGAACGCACCGACGGCCTCGGCGACCAGGACGGTGGCGGTGACCGCAAGCGCCGCGGTGAGCCGCTTCCGGTTCTGGGCCAGCTCGTGGCCGTGACCGTGGCCGTGCCCGTGGCTCACGAGACCACCTCGCACAGTTCCTCGTTGACGGCGAGGACGACGCCGAGCAGGTCGCCCAGGGCGTGGCTCATGCGGGCGTCGGCGATCTCGTAGCGGACGCGGCGGCCCTCGGGGACGGCCGCGACGAGGCCGCAGCCGCGCAGGCACGACAGGTGGTTCGACAGCGACTGCCGGGACACCCCGAGCAGGTCGGCGAGTTCGGCCGGGTACCCCGGGGACTCGCGCAGCGCCAGCAGCAGCCGGGACCGGGTGGGGTCGGACAGGGCGTGGCCGAAGCGGGCCAGGACCTGGGCGTGCGTCGCGATCACCCCACGACAGTACATCGAGAACTGGATCGTCGAGGTGGCTTGACCCTGACGCGACGTCAGGCCGGACCGTCGGGGACGTGAGCCGCTACGTGATGGACACCACCCACAGCACCGTCCCCGTCCCCGACCTCGACGCCGAACCCCCGCCCGTCGAGGACCGCGTCTACGGGATGCCGATGTTCCCCACCGTCCCCACCGCCGACCTCGCCGCGTCCGTCGAGTTCTGGACCCGTGGCCTGGGGTTCGTCGACCTGTTCACCGTCCCCGGCCGGCTCACCCACCTGCGACGCTGGCGCTTCCAGGACGTCCTGCTCGTCCCCGGCGACCCGTCCACCTGCACCGCCCTCGGCCCGAACGTCGCGTGCGTGCTGCGCCAGCTCGACGAGGTCGCCGCTGCGTGCGAGCACCTCGTCCCCGGCTGCACCACCGGCCCCGAGCGCCGACCCTGGAACAGCCTCGAGCTGGAGGTCCGCACCCCCGAGGGCACCCGCGTCGTCCTGACCGCCGCGCTGCCCCTGGACCCCCGCAGCCCGGCCGCGCAGGACCTGCGCGACCTGGGTCTCGACGTCCCGGGCTGACACGATGACCCGCGTGGACGAACCGATCGCCGTCGGCCGGGCCGCCGAGCAGCTCGGCGTGAGCGTGCGCACCCTGCACCACTGGGAGACCCTCGGTCTCGTCACCACCGCCCGCACCGCCGGGGGCTACCGCACCTACACCTGCGACGACCTCGCCCGTCTGCACCGCGTCCTGCGCTACCGCGAACTCGGCGTCCCGCTGGCCGACATCGTCGACCTCCTCGGCACCGGCGGCGACGCCCTGGAACTGCTGCACCGGCAGCGGGCGGAACTCCTCGACCGCCTCGACCGGACGCGACGGGCCCTGGCCGCCGTGGACCGGCTCATCGACGCCACCGAGCACGGCCCCCAGCTCACCCCCGCGGAGCAGGTCGCGCTCTTCGGCGACGGCTGGGACCCCGCCTGGACCGCCGTCGCCCGTGAGCGCTGGGGCGGGACCGACGCCTGGCGGCAGTACGCCGAGCACGCCGCGGACCGGACCCCGCGCGACTGGGAACTCCTCGCCCGCGACGTCGCCGCCCTCGAAGCGGACCTGGGCGCGGCGAAGCGGGCGGACGTCGAACCCGGCTCACCGGCCGCCGACGCCCTCGCCGAACGGCACCGCGCCTCGATCGCCGTCCACCTCGACTGCTCCCACGCCCGGCACGTCTGCCTGGCCCGGCGCTACACCACCGAGGAGGGTTTCCGCGCGCACTACGACGCGGTCGAACCCGGGCTCGCCGCGTGGCTGCGCGCCGTCGTCGAGGCCAACGCCCGCGCCCACGGCGTCGACCCGGACACCGCCACCTGGTCCTGAACCGCCCCCGGTAGCGTGCCGACCGTGACCGTCACCGACGACAGAACCCCCGACATCACCGACCGGACCGTCCCCGGACCCCACGGCGACGTCGACGTCCGCGTCTACACCCCCACCGGCCCCCCGGCCGCCGCCCTCGTCTGGGCCCACGGCGGAGGTTTCGCCGCCGGCGACCTCGACATGCCCGAGTCCGACGCCGTCGCCCGGCGCCTCCAGGAGTCCGGGATCCTGGTCGTCGCCGTCGGCTACCGCCTCGCCGGGCCCGGCACGTACTACCCGGTGCCCTCCGACGACGTCCTCGCCGCCTGGCGCTGGGGCCGCGACCTCGCGTTGAGCTCCGGCGTGGCGCCCGGGCTCGTCCAGCTCGGTGGGGCCAGCGCCGGTGGGAACCTCGTCGCCGGCGCCGTGCTGCGCCTGCTGGCCGACGGCGGCGACGTCCCCGCCGCGGTGTTCCTGGCCTACCCGACGCTGCACGACGTCCCGCCCGCCGAGTCCCCCGTCGCGGCGCTCGCGGTCGCGGGGTTGCCGCAGGACCAGCGGTGGTCGGCGGCCGACGTCGCCGCGATGTACCGGGGTTTCCTCGGGCCCGAGCAGCGCGACGTCCCGGTGCCCGCCGTTCCCGGCACGGCCGACCTGGAGGGTTTCCCGCCGACGTTCGTCCTCACGAGCGAGGCCGACGGGTTGCGCGGTTCGGCCGACGAGTTCACCCGTCGCCTGGTGTTCGCGGGGACCCCGGTGTTCTCGTGCTGCGAGGCCGGGACCGAGCACGGCCACCTCAACCGCCCGGGCCCGGCGTTCGACGCGAGCCTGCGGCGCGTCGCGCACTGGCTGTTGAACTCCCCGGCCCTGGTCGGCTGAGGTTCTGGTCGGGCGGGTTCAGGGCAGCAGCACGACGCGGCCGACGACGGTCCGCGACTCCGCCAGCCGCAGCGCGTCCGCGGCCCGTTCCAGGGGGAACGTGGCCGCGACGTGGGCGCGCAGTTCCCCGCGGGCCAGCAGGGCGAACACCTGCGTCAGGTCCTCGCGGAACCGGGCCTGGAACCGGGCCCGGTTCCGGCGGCCGGCCCACACGTTGAAGAACGTGGCCCGGTGGCCGCCGGGACGCAGGTTCCACCACTGCAGGCGGACGAAGAGCTTCAGGATGGGGAGCGTCGCGTTGCCGGTGGTGTCGCGGGTGGCGGCGGTGCCGTAGGAGACGAGGGTCCCGCCGCGGCGCAGGAGGCGGTGCGAGGCCGCGAGCACTTCGCCACCGACGTGGTCGAACACCGCGTCGACCCCGCTGGGGGCGAGGTCGCGCACCCGGGCCTCGACGTCGCCGCGGTAGTCGACGGGTTCGACCCCGAGGGCGCGCAGGGCGTCGTGGTGGCGCGCCGACGCGGTGCCGAGGACGCGGGCCCCGGCGCGCAGGGCCAGTTGCGCGAGGACGGTTCCGACGCCGCCGTTCACACCGTGGACGAGGACCGTCTGACCGGCGCGGACCCTCGCACCGCGGTGCAGCATCTGCCAGGCCGTGACCCCGTTGACGATGAACGTGGAAGCCTCGGCCGCCTCGACCCCGTCGGGCACCGGGACGAGGTCGCCGACGTCGACGAGCGCGTGGGTCGACCACCCGCCGGTCTTGGTCATGGCGGCGATCCGCCGGCCGACGAGGTCGGCGGGGGTTCCCGGTCCCACCTCGACGACGGTTCCCACGAGGTCGTACCCGGGGACGAACGGGAACGCCGGCTGGTCGTAGTACTTCCCGCGGCGCATCTGCTGCTCGGCGTAGGAGACCCCCGTGGCCTCGACCGCGACGAGGGCCTGCCCGGTCGCGGGGGCGGGGAGGTCGGTGTGTTCGACGCGCAGCCCGTCGGGTTCGACGAGGCCGGGCAGGACGATCCGGGTGGTGAGCACGGTCTCTCCTTGTGTGTGTTTGGTCAGTCACAACTTCGGGCACGAGGAACTCCCCCGGGTGGGGGGTCAGAAGTGGCGCAGGCCCGCGCTGAGGGTCCGGGCCCACGAGTTCGGCACGTCGTCCAGGCCCGCGGTGACGACGAGGTGGCACAACTGCCCCCACGCCACGAACCGCTGGACGGCCTCGGGAGTCGCGCCGGACAGTTCGGTGACGACGTCGACGACCGAGGCGAGCCCGCGGCGCAGGGCCTCCCGGATCTCCGGGACGTCCGTGGCGCTCTGGGTGTGGACCTGGAACCTCAGCAGGTCCTCGTCGGCGATGAGCTCGGCGTACGCCAGGCCCATGGCGTCGAGGACCGCCTCGGGGGAGCGGTCCGCCGCCCGCTCCGCGCCGGCGCGCAGGGCGGCGACGACGTCGGCGAAGCAGTGGTCGACGGCGGCCGTGAACAGACCGAGCTTGCCGTCGAAGAGGCGGAACACGTACGCGGGGGAGATCCCCGCGTCCGCGGCCACGGCGGCCACCGGGGTCGCGTGGTACCCGGCGCGGGCGAAGACCCGCGTCGCGCTCGCGACGGCGAGCGCCCGCTGCGCCTCCGCGGTCGACCTCGTCGCTGCCATGTGTGTGAGTGAACAGTCACAAAGCCTCGATGTCAACCCTCTTGCGTCGAAGGGTGGAGCCCGCCGAGTGCCTCCCTGCGCCGCTCGCGACGGCCCGCCGCGGTTCCCGAGCATGGATCGCGTGAGGACCGCGACCCCGGGAGTTCCCGTGCCCCAGCCCCAGCCCACCCCGACCCGGCCGCCGCAGACCGCTGCGGCCGTCCAGCTCGACGCCGTCACCAAGCACTTCCCGAACGGCCCCGACGTGACCGTCGCGCTCGACGCGGTGACCCTGACGATCGCGCCGGGGACGTTCACCGCCGTCATGGGGCCCTCGGGGTCGGGCAAGTCCACGTTCCTGAACTGCGCGGCCGGGCTCGAACGCCCCACCTCCGGGACCGTCCGGATCGCCGGGCGCGACCTCGGTGCGCTGCGTCCCGACGACGTCACCCGGGTCCGCCGCGACCACGTGGGGTTCGTCTTCCAGGGCTACGACCTCGTCCCCCACCTCACCGTCGCCGAGAACGTCGCGCTGCCGGTGACCCTCGCGGGACGGCACGTCGCGGCCGGGCGGGTCCGCTCGCTGCTGGGTTCCGTGGGGCTGGACGGCCTGCAACGGCGGCTGCCCGCGGAACTGTCCGGTGGTCAGGCGCAACGCGTCGCCATCGCCCGCGCCCTGGTCACCGAGCCCGACGTCGTGTTCGCCGACGAACCCACCGGCGCCCTCGACGTGCGGGCCGCCGAGCAGGTCCTGACCCTGCTGCGCTCGGCCGTGGACGACCTGGGCCGCACGCTCGTCCTCGTGACGCACGACCCGCGGGCCGCCGAGCGGGCCGACGAGGTGGTGTTCCTCGCCGACGGCCGGGTGCAGGACCGGTTGCCCCGCAGCGGTGCCCACGAGATCGCGTCCCGCCTCCTGGACCTCGGGCGGTGAGGGGCGTGCGCACCGCGGTCCGTTCCCTGCGGGTGAACCGTTCCGGGTTCCTGGGCGCCGCCGGGATCGTCGCGCTCGCCGCGACGCTGCTCGGGGCGACGGCCGCCTGGGGCCAGGCCGCCGTCCGGTCCGACGACCTCCCGCTGCTGCTGGCGGCGACCGGGTCCTTCGGGGGCACCCTCCTGCTCGTGGTCGTCCTCGTCGTGTCCGGCGTGCTCTCGGGCGCGCTGCGCGAGCGCCGCCGCGAGTTCGCGCTGCTGCGCGCCGTCGGGGCCACCGGGCGTCAGGTGCGGGCCGCGATCCGCGCCGAGGTCCTCGTGCTCGTGCTGGCCGTCGTCCCGCCGGGGGCCCTGGCCGGGACGGCGCTGGCGCCGCGGGCGACCTCGCTGCTCGTCGCGGTCGGGGCCGTGCCGGCGGGGTGGCGGCTGGACCCCTCGCTCGTACCGCTGCTGGTGACCGTCCTCCTCCTCGTGCCGACCGGCTGGGTCGTCGCCGCGCTCGCCGGGCGGGAGGTGACCCGCCCGAGCCCGACCGCGGCCGTGCGTGACAGCACCGCCGACCTCGCCCCCGTGGCCCGGGCCCGGACGTGGACCGCGGCCGCGCTGGCCGCCACGGGACTGGCCGCCGCCGGCACCCCCGCCGCGTCGTCGGGTACGACCGCGACCGCGACGGCGGCGAGTTCGGCCCTGCTGCTCGTGGTGGCCGCGGCGCTGGCCGGGCCGCTGCTGGTGCGCTGGGCCGCCGGGCGGGCCGTCGGCCGCATCGGCGGGCGGGGCGCCGCGACGACCCTCGCCCTGCTGAACCTGCGGGGTTCGGCGCGCCGGGTCTCGGCGGCCGTGGTGCCGCTGGCGCTCCTCGTCAGCCTGGGGGTCGTGCAGAGCGGGACGAACCAGGCGGTCGTGCGTGCGGCCGGGGACCAGGTGCGCGCCGGGCTGCGCGCGGACCTCGTCGCCACGGCGGACGGGCTCACGACCCCCGACATCCGGTCCGTGGCCGCCGTCGCGGGGGTCAGCGGGGTGACGGTCAGCGGCAGCCTGCCCGCGTCGGTGCGCGTCGACCTCGACGACGACGACCTCGGCGGCAGGTTGTCGTGGGAGGCCGCGACGGTCCGGACCCTCGGGGCCGACCGGTCCGGGCTCGACCTCGCCGTGAGTTCGGGGTCGCTGCGGGACCTGGACCGGCCCGCCACGATCGCCGTCGGGCGGGACGCGGTCGAGTTCACCGGCGTCGGGGTCGGGGACCCCGTGGAGGTCCGGATCGACTCCGGGCGGGTCGAGCGGCGCACGGTCGTCGCCGTCTACGAGCGGGGGCTGGGTTTCGGCGACTACGCGATCGGTTCTCCCCCCACCGCGGGGCCGGTGCAGTTCCTGGTCCGGCTCGCCCCGGGCGCGGACCGGCGGGCCGGCGAACGTGCCCTGACGGCGATGGGGTTGCAGGTCAGCGACCGGGAGGGTTTCGTGGCGGCCGCCGTCGACGACGCCCGCGACTCGGCGCGGTTCTCCCTGGGGCTGCTCGTGGCGCTGCTGGCGTTCATCGCCGCCGCGGCGGCGACCACGCTGCGGCGGCAGACGGTCCAGCGGCGCGGGGAGTTCGCGCTGCTGTCGCGCACCGGGGCGAGCGCCGGGCAGCTGCGGCGGGTGCTGGCGGTCGAGGCCGCCGTCACCGCGGCCGTCGCCGTCGTGGTGGGGATCGTCGCGGTCCTTCCCGCGCTGACCGGGGTGGGGTACGCGCTGACGGGAGTTCCGCTGCCCGCCGTGGACGTCCCGGTGAGCACCGGGGTGGTCGCCGCCGCGGTGCTCGTCGTGGCGGCCGGCGTGCTGCCCGCGGGGTTCCGGGTGAGTTCCCGGACGAGGGGTTCGTCGTTCCGGTGAGGACGTGACCGCGCCCCGACAGATCAGGCCGAGCGCCGGATCTCCGCCAGCACCTGCTCCGTCGCGCTCTCGCGGTCGAGGGTGACGCCGGCTTCGCGCAGCACCGTCGCGGCGGTCCCCTCCGGCCGCCCGAGGACGGCCAGCAGGATGTGCTCCGTCCCGACGTAGTTGTGCCGCAGGGAGAGCGCGGCGCGCAGCGCGTCCTCCAGCACCTTCTTCCCGCTCCGGTCGAACGGGACGTGCGTGGACGGCGCGCCCCGGCCGAACAGCCGCCGACGTGGACGTCCCGTGTCCAGCGCACCGGGCCCGAAGGACTCCTCGGCCCGGCGGCGGACCTCGTCGAGGTCGATGCCGAGGCTGCGCAGGGCCTCGGCGTCGCGTTCCCCGGCCGCGTGCCGGCGCACGAGGTCCCGCAGGGTGTCCAGGTCGACGGGGCCGACGACGCGCTGGGCCACGCTCGGGGTCGCCAGGACCCCGAGCAGGACGTGCTCGGCGCCGATGCGGTGGTGCTGCAGGGCCCGGGCCTCCTCCTGCGCCCGCACGACGGCCGCGCGGGCGGGTTTCGTGAAGCGTTCGAACACGGGTTCCTCCTGGTGCGACGGTGGGTCAGATCCGGCGGGAGTGCTTCTTGTGGACGGCCTGCTTGCTGACCCCGAGGGCCTCGGCGATGTCCGCCCACGACCAGCCCAGGCGGCGGGCCTGCGCGACCTGGAGGTCCTCGAGCTTCTCGAGGAGGCGGCGCAGGGCCGCGACGGCGCGCAGGCCCACGGCGGGGTCGGCGTCGGTGCTGCGGGTGACCAGGACGTCCTGGTCGGTGGGGCCGGTCATGAGTCAACTTTCGTTGACGATCGGGGATTCGTCAACCCTTGTTGACGTCGGGGGGTGATCCCGCACGACGCGGGGACCCGCCCTCCGGCCGACGCCCCCCGGGTCCGGGGAACCGGCGGGGGGTCAGAGGGTCAGGACGAGCTTGCCGCGCAGGTGTCCGCCGTCCAGGCGGCGGTGGGCCCGGACGACGTCCTGGAAGGGGAACGTCTCCTGCACGTGGACCCGCAGCCGTCCCCGTTCGACCAGGTCGACCAGACCGCGCAAGGCGATCGGGTCGGGGTCCACGGCGATGCCGCTGAGCCGCAGGCCCGCCGCCTCGACCGCGGCGACGAGCTGCTCGTCGTCCTCGGCGGCCGCTGTCACCACGTGACCGCCTGGGCGCACCGCGGGCAGGCAGGCGTGCACGGCCTGCCCTCCCAGGGTGTCCAGCACCACGTCCACGCCGGCGACCGCGTCGGCGACCGCGACCCGGGTGTGGTCCACGACCTCCGCCACGCCGAGGGTTTCGACGAAACTCCGCTTGTCCGGGCTGACGGTGGTGATGACGTGAGCGCCCAGCGCAGCGGCGATCTGGATCGCGACGTGCCCGACCCCGCCGCCACCGCCCAGGACCAGGACGCGGTCACCCTCGCCCACCGCGGCCAGGTCGACCAGCCCCTGCCAGGCGGTCAGTCCCACGCTGGGCAGGGCGGCCGCTTCGACGTGCGAGAGCGAGGCCGGCTTGCGCACCAGGTGCAGCGCCGGTACCGCTGCGAACTCGGCGTAGGTGCTGGCCGGCCGGGGGAAGAGCGACATGCCGAACACCTCGTCGCCCGGCCTCAACCGCCAGGTGAGCGCTTCCTCGACCACGCCGCTGACGTCCCAGCCGAGGGTGAACGGTGGAGGTCCGAGCAGGGGACTGCCTTCGGCGCGCAGCCGTGCCTCCAGGGGGTTGAGTCCGACGGCGGCGACCCGCACGAGAACCTCGGTCGGCATCGGCCGGGGTGTCGGGGCATCGCGAACGGTGAGCACCTCGGGACCGCCGAGCTCGTGCTGGGTGATGATCTTCATCTGCTGCTCCTCACGCTCAGGGGGAGTGCCGACGCTAGGCCGGTGCCGGGAACCAGCGGGTACCGTGAGGTGGTGTACGACCCCGCTGAGGAACAGCTCTTCCTCGCCGATTGCCCCGCGCGCCTGACGGTGGAGGTCATCGCCGACAAGTGGTCGGTGGTCGTGCTGGCCGCGCTCAGTCGAGGACCGAGACGGCACGGCGAACTGGTCGAGTCGATCGGCGGCATCTCCCGCAAGGTGCTCACCCAGACCCTGCGCCGGCTGCAGGCCCACGGCCTCGTGCGTCGCGAACCCCACCCGGGTGAGGCGCACCGCGCGCAGTACGAACTCACGCCGCTGGGATCCAGCCTGACCGGCCCCGTCCGCGAACTGGCCCTGTGGGCCCGGGTCAACGGGGAGGCGGTCCTCGACGCCCTCGAGGCCGACGCGCCCGGCGTCGATCCCGGCGTCGGCTCCCGCTGAGCCGCAGGCCCGATCGCGCTCGTCGGCCGTTCTCCCGGTCGCGTCGGTCCGCGGCGTCAGGAGGCGTTGCTCAACTTGGCGAGGAGGTGCCGCAGCTGGTCCTGCTCGCGGACGGTGAGCGTGGGCAGGGGAGTGGCCGCGACCACGCGGTCGAGGAGCCGCTGGCGCAGGTGCCTCCCGGACTCGGTGAGTTCCAGGACCCTGGAGCGCTTGTCGTCCGGGTGGGGCCGTCGGACGAGGAGACCGGCCTCTTCGAGCTTGTCGCCCATGAGCGTCACGTTGGACGGGTCGCACCCCAGTGAGCGGGCGATCTCCCGCATCCGCAGGGGCGGGCGGTCGGGGTCCAGCAACCACAGCAGGCCACCGGCGGAGCCGGACACGTCGAACTCCGCCAGGGCCTTGCCCACTTCGACGTTCAACGCGGCCGAGACCTCGAACAACTGCTGCAGCAGGGGCAGGACCCGGTCGGGCCCCGCGGTGGTCGACCCGTTCCCCATGCGTCTCACCGTAGTCCTTGACCCTTGAGAAGCTCAAGCTTACCGTTGAGGAACTCAAGGATCTGCGCGACATCGGAGGACCACGTGACGGAGAACGGGATGACCGAGGTGAGGCTGACCGGAACCGGTGGCCCGGAGGTGCTCCA
This sequence comes from Kineococcus rhizosphaerae, assembly GCF_003002055.1. Lineage (NCBI taxonomy): Bacteria > Bacillati > Actinomycetota > Actinomycetes > Kineosporiales > Kineosporiaceae > Kineococcus > Kineococcus rhizosphaerae. Next base: position 16,133 of record NZ_PVZF01000020.1, on the reverse strand, counting down.
GCTGCGGACGGCGCCCGTGCCCACGCCCGGTCCGGGTCAGCTGCTGGTGCGGATGCAGGCCGCCGGGGTCGCGTTCGGCGACGTCACCCAGCGCCAGGGTCGCAACCCCGGCAAACCCCCGCGCGTCCTCGGCTACGACGTCGTCGGAACGGTGGAGGCGGTCGGTCCGGGCACCGGTGACTGGGCTGCGGGCGACCGGGTCGCCGCCCTGACCATGACCGGCGGGTACGCCAGCCACGTGCTGGCCGACAGCGCGTGGGCCGTGCCGGTGCCGCCCGCGCTCGACGCGCCCCGCGTCAGCGCCCTGGTGCTGAACCACCTCACCGCCTGGCAGATGCTGCACCGGGTCGCCCGCGTGCACGCCGGTCAGTCGGTGCTGGTGCTCGGTGCCGCCGGTGGCGTGGGGTCCGCCCTAGTCGAGCTCGCGCAGCTCGCCGGTGCCACCGTGTACGGGACCGCCTCCGAGCGGCGGCGGCCGGCGCTGCTGGAGCAGGGCGTCCGGGTGGTCGCCGACGCGAGCGCGTTGCCGGAACCGGTCGACGTGGTGTTCGACCCGGTCGGAGGCCCCTCGCTGGCTCGCAGCCGTGCCGCCGTCGTGAAGGGCGGGGTGGTGGTGTCCTTCGGGTTCAGCTTCACCGTCGGCGGGGGACACGGTCGCGTCGGCGGCCTCGTCCGCACCCTCGCCGCCTCGAGGGTCCGGCCCGGAGCGCGCGTCGTCCTGTACACCGTCGGAGGCGCCGCGAAGAAGGACCCCGCCGCGCTCCGGCAGGACCTGACCGCGCTCGTCGAACTCCTGGCGGCAGGACGGCTCGCGCCCCGCGTCGAGACGCTGCCGCTCGCCCGGGCGGCCGACGCCCACCGTCGGCTCGAAGACCGGCAGGTCCTCGGCAAGCTGGTCCTGGTCCCCTGACCGACAGCCGGGAGCCGGAGAGCTCCCGGGTCGAACGGCCCCGGGTCCCGCGGGGAGGTGAGGGGACCGTCACGTGGTGCGGGACGCGTCGTCCTTCGTGCCGCGGGTCCAGATGAGCTCGTGCCGCCGGTCGCGGACCTCCTGCTGCAGCGCCTCGCGGACGACGAGAACCTCCCGGCGGCGCACGGACTCGCGTCGGGCGACGAGCGTCACCGGGACCCGTGCAGGTGGCACGTAGGCCGCGACGGGCCGGAGGCCGGGGACCCGCTCGGCCATGAACTTCGACAGGAGCCCGACCCCCACCCCCAGGCGCACCGCCTCGAGCATCGCGAAGATGTTGTTCGAGCTGAAACGGACGTTCGGTTCGGGGACGTGCTCCGCCACGTCGAGCTCGTGGATGCGCTCCATCGCGTCCACGAAGAAGACGAGCGGGTGGTGGCTGAGTTCGGCCAGCGACGTCGGATCGCCGTGCCGGGCGAGGTACTCGTCGCTGGCGAAGAAGGCGTTGTCGTACTCGCACAGCCGTTCGTTGAACAACCGGGTCGTCGGTACGCCCACGGTCACCGCGAGGTCGAAACTGCTCTCGCGCAGCGTGAGTTCACGGGCGCCGGTCACCAGTTCGACGTTCAGCGAGGGGTGCTGCTCGCGGACGCGGGCGAGGGCCGGCACGACGAACACGGCGCCGAAGCCGTCGGCGGCGGTCACGCGCACCGTGCCGGACAGCGAGGTGGACCCGCTCCCGGACGCGACCTGCGCGACCGTGCTCATGGCCTTGACGACGGTCCGGGCGTGCTCGAGCACTTCCTGGCCCTTGTCGGTCAGGTTCCAGCCGTCGGGTCCCCGATCGAGCAGTCTGACGCCCAGCGACCGTTCGAGAGCCTGCAGTCGCCGGGACACGGTCGAGTGGTCGACCCCGAGGGCCTTGGCGGCGGAGACGACGCGGCCGGAGTCGGCCACGGCCACCAGGTAGCGCAGGTCGTCAGCTCGGAAGTCGAACGGGTCCTGACCCGTCACCGACGGCCCCGACCGTGCAGGAGCGCAGCACCCCTGTGCAGTTCTGGGCCTCGACACCGGGGCGCACCCGTTCCTAGCGTCGTACCCACCAGTCGGAGCCCGGTCTTCCCCCGTCCACCCGCACGACCCGCAGCAGGCGGGGTGCAGCACTGCCCTGGGTGCTCAGGTCCATGACCTGCGGCCGTCATGGCCAACGTTGTACCAGCAGGCCGGTCGCTTCCCAAGACCGGTCGCGACCGCCGCGGCGACGCGGGGCCCGCCCGGGACGGGCTGCGACTGTCTTGCCCCCACCACGAGAGGAACGTTCTGATGGCAACTCCCGCTGCCCTCCGCAAGGTCCTGATCACCGGAGCGGGAACCGGTTTCGGCCGCGAGGTCGCCCTGCGCCTGGCGGCCCGCGGTTTCGACGCCGTCGCGGCGGTCGAGATCTACGGCCAGGTGCAGACGCTCAAGCGCCAGGCCGAGGCACGAGGCGTGGACCTGCAGGTCGAGAAGCTCGACGTCACCGACGCCGGTGACCGGCGCAAGGCCCTGGACTGGGGGATCGAGGTCGTCGTGAACAACGCCGGCATCGGCGAGGGCGGGTCGACCGTCGACATCCCGGCGGCGAACATCCGGCGTCAGTTCGAGGTGAACGTGACGGGTCCCCTGCTGCTGACGCAGGGCATCGCCAAGCAGATGGCCAGGCGCGGGCAGGGACGCATCGTCTGGGTCTCCTCGCGCGAGGGCCTGAACGTCAACCCCTTCACGGGTCTGTACTCCGCGTCCAAGCACGCGGTCGAGGCCATCGCGGAGAGCATGAAGGACGAGCTGCAGGAGTTCGGCGTCGAGGTCGCCACCATGAACCCCGGCCCGTTCCTCACCGGTTTCAACGACCGCATCTTCCAGACGTGGCAGAGCTGGGAGGACGACCCTTCGGACCGCCTCTACGACTACTCGCAGCTGGCCTTCCCCCGGGCGCAGTTCAACCCCGAGCCGGTGTACGCCACCCTCACCGCGCTGGCGGCGGGCGACCTGGACACCTACCGCAACCTCGAGCCCACCTCGATGATCGAGGAGACCAGACAGCTCATCGACGCTCCCTGGAGCAAGAAGACCACCGACGGGCTGGGGACGCGCAACGACAACGTGCAGCAGGCCTACGACATGACGCCGGAACAGCTCCGCGACGACCAGGACCCCGTTGCCGCGGTCTGAGACCGCCGCGGCTGCGCAGTCCGTCCCCCGACCTCGACCCCCGAAACCCGCGCAACCCCGTGGAGCGTCATGTCCTCTTCGCCCGCTGACCCCGGTTCCCAGATCCTGCGCGATCCCCTGCGCAACAGGGGTACCGCCTTCGACCACTCCCAGCGCAGTCAGCTCGGGCTGACCGGCCGGTTGCCGGCGGCCGTCGAGACGCTCGAGCAGCAGGCGGCTCGCTGCTGGTCGCAGCTCCAGGAACTCGGCTCCGACATGGACAAGTTCACCTACCTGGACCTGCTGCACCAGCGCAACCAGGTCCTGTACTTCCGGGTCCTGGCCGACCACCTCGAGGAACTGCTGCCCGTCGTCTACGACCCGACCATCGGCCAGGCCGTCGAACGCTGGTCGCGCGACTACCGGGTGTCGCAGGCCGCGTACCTCTCGATCGACCGCCCGGAGGACGTGGAGCCGACCCTGCGGTCGTTCGGCCTGGGCCCGGACGACGTCGACCTCCTCGTGTGCACCGACGCCGAGCAGATCCTCGGGATCGGGGACTGGGGCGTCAACGGCGTCGACATCGCCGTCGGCAAGCTGGCCGTCTACACGGCGGCCGCCGGCATCCACCCGGGGCGCGTCATCGCCGTGAGCCTCGACTGCGGCACCGACAACGCCGAACTCCTCAACGACCCGGCCTACCTCGGGGTCCGGCACGCCCGCACCCGCGGTCCCGAGTACGACCGCTTCGTCGACCGGTACCTGCAGACCGCCGCGGCGCTGTTCCCGAACGCGGTCCTGCACTTCGAGGACTTCGGACCCGAGAACGCCCGCCGCATCCTCGACGAGCACCGCGACACCCACCGGATCTTCAACGACGACATGCAGGGCACCGGCGCGATCGTGGTGGCCAGCGTGGTGTCCGCCCTGAAGGTGACCGGGCAGGGTTTCTCGGACCAGCGGCTGGTCGTCTTCGGCGCCGGCACCGCCGGGTCCGGCATGGCCGACCAGATCGTCGCCGGCATGGTCCGGGACGGGCTCTCGGAGGCCGAGGCCCGGCAGCGGGTGTGGCTGATCGACAAGCAGGGGCTGGTCACCGACGACCTGCCCGACCTGCCCGACTACCAGCGGCCCTACGCCCGCCCGGCCGACGAGGTCGCGAGCTGGCGGCACGGCAGCGGACCGGTCCGGCTGCTCGAGGTGGTCCAGCAGGTCAGGCCGACCATCCTGATCGGGACGTCCACCGCCCACGGCGCGTTCACCGAGGACGTGGTGCGCGCCCTGTGCGCCGGTGTCGAGCGCCCGATCCTGCTGCCGTTGTCCAACCCGACCGAGCGGATCGAGGTGATGCCCCAGGACGCGATCGCGTGGTCGGGGGGCAGAGCGCTCGTCGCGGTCGGCATCCCCTCCCACACGGTGGAGCACGACGGCACCACGTACGTGATCGGGCAGGCCAACAACGCCCTGCTGTACCCCGGGCTCGGTCTGGGTGCCGTCGTCGCCGGGGCCACCCGCATCACCGACGGGATGCTGCTGGCCGCGGCGGCCGCGATCGCCGGGCAGGTCGACCCCACCCCGCCGGGTGCGTCGCTGCTGCCGCCGGTCCGGGACCTGCGGGCGTCCTCGGCGATCGTGGCCCGGGCCGTCGCCGAGGCGGCGGTCCACGACGGTGTCGCCACCCGCCGGCACGAGAACCTCGTCCAGAGCGTGCAGGACGCCATGTGGCAGCCCGACTACGCGACCGAGGAGTGAGCAGGATGCCCACGCGCCGCAAGAAGACGCCCGAGCTGGTCGTGCACGACATCGCCATCGGTACCGGGGCCACCGGTTCCCGCACCGAGTCCGACTCCCTCGGAGACGTCCAGGTACCCGCCGACCGCTACTGGGGTGCGCAGACGCAGCGTTCCCTGGTGCACTTCTCGATCGGCGACGACCGCATGCCGAAGGAGCTCTACCACGCCTACGGCTACGTCAAGAAGGCCGCCGCTCTGGTGAACCACGCCGGGGGCCGGCTGGACGCGGCGCGCAAGGACGCCATCGTCCAGGCCGCCGACGAGGCCATCTGCGGGCGGCTGGACCCCGAGTTCCCGCTGTTCGTCTGGCAGACCGGCTCCGGCACCCAGTCGAACATGAACGTCAACGAAGTGCTGGCGAACCGGGCCAGTCAGCTCCTGGGCGGCCGGCTGGGGGACAAGTCGCCCGTGCACCCCAACGACCACGTCAACCTGGGCCAGTCGTCCAACGACACCTTCCCCACCGCCATGCACCTGGCGACCCTGATGAAGGTCCGCCGCGACACGTTGCGGCAGGTCAGGGCCCTGGCCGAGGCCGTCATGACCAAGGCCGAGCAGTGGGTCGACGTGGTCAAGACCGGACGGACCCACCTGCAGGACGCGACGCCCCTGACGGTGGGTCAGGAGTGGTCCGGGTGGGCGGTCCAGCTGCACGGCGCGGCCGACCGCCTCGAGGACTCGCTGCACGCGATCAGCGAACTGGCCGTCGGTGGCACTGCCGTCGGGACCGGTCTGAACGCGCCGCCCGGGTTCGGCGACGAGGTCGTCGCGACGCTGTCGCAGCTCACGGGCGAGGCGCTGCGGCCCGCACCGTCGAAGTTCGCCGCGCAGGGATCCCTGGACGCCATGGTCAGCGTGTCGGCCGGGCTGCGCGGGGTCGCCGTCGCACTGGTCAAGATCGCCAACGACATGCGGTGGCTCGCCTCCGGCCCACGGGCGGGCCTGCACGAACTCGTGCTGCCGGAGAACGAACCGGGTTCGTCGATCATGCCGGGCAAGGTGAACCCGACCCAGCAGGAGGCGATGGTCATGGTGTGCCTGCAGGTCATGGGTGAGGACGGCATCGTGGCCGCCGCCGGGTCCCAGGGGAACTTCGAGCTGAACGCCATGCGTCCCGTCATCATCGACAACGTCCTGCACAGCGCCACCATCCTGGGAGACGCCTGCGACCGGTTGCGCGAGTTCAGCGTGACCGGCGTCCGCCTGGACCGCGCCCGCATCGACGAGTTCGTGGGCGCCTCGTTGATGCTGGTCACGGCCCTGTCGCCGGTCATCGGCTACGACAAGGCTTCGGCCATCGCCCACAAGGCCGACGACGAGGGCGTGTCCCTGCGGGAGGCGGCCCTCGCCTCCGGCATCGACCCCGAGGAGTTCGACCGCGTCGTCGACCCCGCCGCCATGGTCGGCGACCCGCGCCGGGACGTCGCCCGGGCCGTCAACGTCACGACCGCACCGCCCCGCTGATCCCGTCCGTCGACCACCTGGAGTCCACCCGACACGACCACCACCACGGGTTCCACCGCAGCACGGAGGACCTTCCTGGTCGGAGCCACCGGCGGTGGCGGCCGACGCGTCGTGAGCAGGTCGATCGCCGCCGGCCACGAGGTGACCGGGACCCACCACTCGCCCGACGGGGCGGACGTCGCGACCGGCTCCGTCGAACGCTTCGCCGCGCAGCAGGCGGGCGTCACCCGCCTGCCCCTCGTCCCCGTCGTCATGGACGCCCGGCACGGTGCGGCCCGGCACCCTGACCGACGAGGAGGGAACCGGTCGCGTCACCGCCGGGACCGCCGTCGCCCACGGCAGCGTCCCGCGCGACGACGTCGCCGCCTTCCTGGTCGAGGCCCTCTCCACCCCCGGCCTGAACCGCGCCCGGGGACCACGCTCCGTCGGGTGCCGGCGCCCACCGGGACCGAGCCCGGACGCCGCTGGCGGAGCTCACCGCAGGAATCTTCTCCACAGGTGATCCACGGATTCACGCCCCGCCATTCCCGCGGATCGATCGACGGAGAGTCGCGGCTTTCCACCGATCGTCAAGCGTTTGGGCCGTAGGAGGTCTCGCCGTGACGGGAATGGAGCCCATCGCGGGAAGGTCGGCGTTCTCGACGAGCGCTTTCCCCGCCCGGTGCTAGCGTTTTTCTCACGAAGTTCCGGAGCTCAGGGAGGAGTTCACATGGTCGTCCTCGGTGTCATCCTGCTGATCCTGGCGTTGCTGGTCCCGGCGCTGCACGTCCTGCTGTGGGTGGGGATCGTGCTGCTCGTCGTCGGCCTGGTGCTGAACCTGGTGCCCATCGGCGGCAGCCGGCGGCGCGTCTTCTGACGTTCCGCCCGGACGGGACGCACCCCTCTCCGCCCGCCTCGGGGGGACAGGCGGCAGTGGTGCGCCCCGCGCGGCACGCGCACGGTCAGTTCCGGCCCGCTCCGGTGACCAGACGCTCGTAGAGGTCGCGGTGCGCCCGAGCTGCGGCCGACCACGTGTGGCGGGCCGCGAGTCGTCGTCCACGCTCCGTCCGGTCGAGGTCGGGCTGTTCGACCGCCGTCCGCAGAGCGGCGGCGATGGACGCCGGGTCGTCGGCGAACAGCGCAGCACCGTCGAACACCTCGCGCAGCACGGGCAGGTCCCGCGTCACCAGGGGGACCCCCGCGGCCAGCGCCTCCATGGCCGCCAGGCCGAAACCCTCCTTCGTGGACACGAAGCCCATCGCGGCGGCGCCGGCGACCAGCCCGGGCAGGTCGTCCTCAGCGACGGGTCCCAGCACCTGCGGGTGGACGCCGAGCTCGACGGCGAGCCGGTCGAACTCCTCACGGTAGTCGCAGTAGTCGAACAACGTCTCGCCGCCGGCGAACACCAGTTCGACGTCGGGCAGCCCGGCCCGCAACCGCGCGACGGCGCGCAGCAGGTCCTGGCTGCCCTTGCGGGGTTCGATGCCCCCGACCGCCAGGACGTAGCGACCGAGACGGTCGCGCCAGGGCGCCGGGTCCGCTCCGACGAACCGCCCGGCGTCGACCCCGTTCGGGATGACCGTGGGCTGCAGCCCCCACCCGTCGGTCAGTTCACGGGCCACCGAGGCCGAGACGCACACGTGGGCGAACGGTTCGACGATCGCCTTCTCGTGGCAGGCCGCCAGTTCAGGGGTCGTGAAGGTGTCGAGGTGGTGGACGGTGCGCACGCAGCGGCCGACGGCGTTCGCGCTGATGCAGTCCTGGGCGTGCACCACGTCGTACTCCCCGGACCGGCGGGCCGGGTCGAACCCCTCGCGCAGCACGTCGATGGAGCGCAGGATGCGCGCGCCCACGTCCTCGCCCTCGCCCTCGCGGGCAGCGAACTCCACGACCCGCACGTCGACGCGGGGGTCGACGGGCCGGAAGAACGCCTGGTCGCCACCGCGGCCCAGCGTCCACACCGACACGTCCACGCCGAGGTCGACGAGGGCCTCGGCGAGGGCGAGGGTGTGGACGACCCCGCCGCGGGGTTTCGTCGAGTACGTCGTGAGGGCGACCCTCACGCGCGGACCGGGGACCGCAGGCAGATGCGGTCGGCCAGGAACTCCGCGTCCCGGGCCAGGCCGGCGAACCGTCCCGACCCCCAGGTGTGCATCCAGGGCAGGCCGAGGAAGAACAACCCGTCCGTCCCGGTGACGCCGCGGGTCTGGCGAGGACGGCCCCGGCCGTCGAACACCCCGAGCTCGACCCAGCGGTGGTCGGCGCGGTAGCCGACGCTCCACACGACCGAGCCCACCCCGGCCAGGTCCAGCGTCGTGGCCTCCTCCTGCGGCGGGGCCCACACGGGGCTGTACCGGGGCTCGGTGGGGGCGTCGAGGCCCAGCGCCGCGACGTACCGGTCGATGGAGTCCTTGATGCTCTCGGCGACGGAGTCGGCGTGGTCGAGGGCCTCGCGCAGGGTGGGGCTGAAGTGCGCGACACCGTCGCGGACGTCGTCGAGCCGGCCGAACAGGCCCATGCCCTCGAGGGCGAACCGGCGCAGGTCGATGTCCCGCCCACCGTCGCGCCCGGTCATGTAGTGGTTCGTCTTCTCCTGCGCGGCGGCCCCGCCGGGCACCTCGGCGGCGGTGACGTCGTAGACGCCCATCTCCTCCAGCCAGGCGATGCAGTCGCGGCCGCGGTACCGGCGGGCGCAGCGGGGGGCGTGACCCACGGCGAGGTGCACGCGGCGGCCGGCCAGGTGCAGGTCCTCGGCGATCTGCGCGCCGGACTGCCCGGACCCGACGACGAGGACGTCCCCGTCGGGCAGCGCGGACGGGCTGCGGTACGCGGAGCTGTGTAGTTGCGTCACCGTCTCGGGGATGCGCGCCGCGAAGGCGGGGACGACTGGCTGGTGGTAGCCGCCGGTGGCGATGACGACCTGGTCGGCGCTGAAACCGCCGGCCGTCGTCTCCAGCCGGAAGACGTCGGCGTCGCGCCACAGGCGGTGCACCTCGACGCCTTCGCGCACGGGCGGGTCGAAGCTGGCCGCGTAGGCGCGCAGGAACCGGTGGACCTCGTCGCGCGGCATGAAACCGTCGGGGTCGGTGCCGCCGAACTCCCCCGAGTAGGAGAACCCGGGCAGCCGGCACTGGAAGTTCGGGGTCACGAGGGTGAACGCGTCCCAGCGACCGTCGCGCCACTCGTGGGCGACCGTGTCGCGTTCGAGCAGGACGTGGTCCACGCCGCGGCGGGTCAGGTGGTGGCTGAGGGCGAGGCCGGCCTGGCCGGCTCCGACGATCAGCACGTCGTGGTGCTCGGTCACGGTGTCTCCTGCGGCAGAGGGGGTTCGAGGGCGAGGACGTGGACCCGGCCGGCCTGCCCGGCCGCGCGCCGCTCGATGTCGGACAACTGGGCCAGGGCGGCGGTGCAGGCCATCCCGTACCGGGCGCGGACCCGGTCGCTGGCCTCGGTCAGGGCCGTGCGGCAGCGGGCCGTGAACTCCTCGACCGGGTAGTCGTGGCCCGCGCTGAGGTGGTCGTGCACCACCAGGGAGGGGGAGTAGCAGTGCTGGACGGTGTCGTCGGGCCAGCGGACGGTGAACGTCGTCTCAGGCACGCGCGTGCTCCCGGACGAGGGTTCCGTAGGTGTCGGGACGACGGTCGCGCAGGTTGAACATCGACCGGCGGGCCGCAGCGAGCTCGGCCGCCACGTCGACGTCGGCGACGGCCAGGCCCGCTTCGACACCGGTGGCGGCCAGGACCTCCCCACCGGGGCCGACGACCTTCGCGCTGCCGACGAACCGCAGCGACCCGAACGTCCCCGCCTGGTTCGCCGCCACCCAGACGACCTGGTTCTCCAGCGCGCGGGCCCGGTCGTACAGGTCGAACCGCTTCGTCCAGCGGTCCTGCGCGAGGTCGGCGGAGGAGGCGGTGCGCGACCCGGGCCAGGCGGAGATGCTCACGACGATCTCGGCGCCGTCGAGGGCGGCCGCCCGGGCCGCCTCGGGGAACGCCTTGTCGTAGCAGATCTGCAGGCCGATGCGGCCGACCGGGGTGTCGAACGCCTCGAAGACCGACCCCGCCGCGTAGGAGAGGTTCTCGCCCAGCGGCTGGTGGACCTTGCGGTGGACGCCGAGGATCCCGTCCCCCGTGAGGGCCACGGCGGTGTTGTAGAGGTCACCGTCCTGCCCGTCCTCGCACAGGCCGAGGACGACGACGGTGTCCCCGGCCAGTTCGGCGACCCGGCGCAGTTCGGGGCCGTCCAGGCGCAGCGGCGGCGGCCCGGAGCGGGCGCGGCGCGAGCCGGTCGTCCCGCGGTCCTCGCTGGAACCCAGGGAGGACAGGTACCCGCCGAGGCAGGCCTCGGGCAGGGCCAGCAGGTGCGCCCCCCGCGACGCGGCGAGGAGTCGTTCGACGGTGGCGTAGGCGGCGTCGAGGTCGCGGCCGAAGTTCTCGGCGGCGGCGGCCAGTCTGGTCATGCGGTTCCCATTCCTGTGACGGGACCCGGGATCACCCGGGTCACCTCACCGTCGGGCCAGCGCAGCGACACCCCCCGGTCGTCCGGGGAGGAGGCGGCGTGCAGGCGGCCGACGGTCGCGGTGGTGGCCGGTCCGGCGGGAGCCGGGGTGCGGCGGGGGAGGTCGGCGGTCACCATCCCGAAACCCGGGAAGCAGGTGAACCAGTCGCCGACGGTGGTCCCGGGCGGGCGCGGGACGGAGGTGACGTCGATCTCGGCGCCGACGCCGCTGGCCTCGGCGAGCATCCCGACGGTGCCGAGCAGACCCGCCATGCTGACGTCCTTCGCAGCGGCGGGGCGGGTGCGGGCGACGAAGGACCCCATCCGCCGCAGGTCCCCGGGGGACCGGTGCGAGGTGGAGTCCCACTGCGAACCGGAGTAGCCCGGCCGCCAGGAACCGTCGAGGTCGACGGTCAGGGACAGGGCGTGCCCGGGACGGCCCCCGCCCGCGGGGACCGGGTCGGGCGTGCGGCCCAGGGCGGTCACCGACAGCGCGGCGGGCACCCCGAACTGGGTGTGGCCGCCGAGCACGGGAATGCCCCAGGCGCGGCTCGCGGCGCGCAGCCCCGCCACGACCCGGCGGGCGTGCCCGGCGGTGGGGGCGCCCAGCGCGTCCAGCAGCCCGACCGGGTTCGCCCCCATCGCCGCGAGGTCGTTGACGTTCACCAGGACCGCGCACCAGCCCGCCCACTCGGGGTCCCGCTCGACGAGGGAGGGCAGGATCGCGTCGCAGGCGGCGACGACGTCCGTGCCCGGCACCGGGGTACCGTCGTCGCCGCGGAAACCCTCCGGGGTCTGCACGAGACCGTCCAGGACACCCGCCAGCGCGGCCTTGGTCGCCTCGGCCAGCCGGCGGGGGCGGTCCACCGGGTACCGGACGAGGACGTGCGGGGTGCCCTGCACGACGACGTCGCGCACGTGCTGCCAGCCGAGGCGGCGGAACAGCACGGTGTTGCGTGCCTGCACGGTGGCCTCGAAGCGCAGGGCGCCGAGCTCCTCCGCGTGCGCGCAGGCGGCCCGGACGAGGGCGCTGCCGACCCCGCCCAGCGTGCGGGCCCCGGGGGCCACCACGAGCCGGCTGCCGCGCCACCAGCCGACGTCGTCGGCCGTGCAGGGCGCCAGCCGGACACCGCCGACGACCGTGCCGTCGGCGGCGCGGGCCACCAGGACCCGACGGCGCGGGTCGTCGTCCGCGTCGTCGTGGTCGTCGGTCGAGAACAACCGCTGCTCGGCCACGAAGGCTTCGCGGCGCAGCCGGCGGTGGGCGCGTTCGGCGGCGTCGTCGGCGACCTCGACGTGGAAGGCCGTGCGCTGGCGCGGCAGGCCGGCCAGGACCGGCAGGTCGAACGGCATCGTGGGTCCCCTTCGAGGTCCGGGTCCGGGGTTCAGGCGCTGAGGTTCTGCAGGACCGAGCACGCCCCGCAGGCCGCGCAACCGGCCATCTGGTCCGCACCGCGCATCCCGCCGGCCCGCAGGGCTGCCGCGACCCTGCGGGTGACGTCCTCCAGGACGGCCGGGTCGGGGGCGTGGGCGCCGTCGACGTCCACCGCGAGGGTTCCCGCCAGCGGCCGGAACGGGACGACGAACGGGTAGACGCCGAGCTCGATCAGGCGTTCGGCGCCCTCGACGAGTTCGTCGGGGTCCTCGCCCAGCCCCACCAGCAGGTACGTGGAGACCTGGTTGCGGCCGAACACCCGCACGGCCTCGGTCCACGCGGCCCAGTACTCCGCCAGCGGCACCGTCGACTTGCCCGGCATCCAGCGGCGCCGGACCGCGTCGTCGAGGGACTCGACGTGGAGGCCGATGGAGGCGGCCCCGGCCTCCTTCAGCTCGGTGATCGTGGCCGGGTCCGCGGGCGGTTCGCACTGCACCTGCACGGGCAGGCCGGGGACGGCCTCCTGGACCGCCCGGACGCAGCGGGCGAGGTGCCGGGCGCCGCGGTCGGGAGCCGTGGAGGTGCCCGTCGTCATGACGACGTGCCGGATCCCGTCGAGGTCGACGGCGGCGCGGGCGACCTCGGCGAGCATCGCGGGGGTCTTGACCGCGATGGTCGCGCCCGCGGTGAGGGACTCCTCGACGGCGCAGAACCGGCAGCGGTTCTCGGGGGCGTAGCGCGAGCAGGTCTGCACCACGGTGGTGGCCAGCACGTCGCGCCCGTGCAGCTTCGCGATCTGCTCGTAGGGGGTGCCGTCGGCGGTCCGCAGGTCGTAGAACCGCGGCCGCGCGACGGGTTCGACCGTGACCCCGAGGTCCGTGACCGCGCCGGTCCTCTCGAGCAGGAGCCGGCCGTCGCGCACGAGGTACGGGCTGTCGGGGCGCAACGGGATCGCCGAGGCGAGACCGTCCAGGACGACGTGGCCGTCGTCGCTCGGCCCCGCACCACCCGTGCGGCGGACGGGGGCCGCCAGGCGGACGCCGCGGATCGCGACGTCCACCCGGGTCCCGACGGCGTTCTCGCAGGTCATCAGAGGTTGTAGGTCGAGTTGATGATGGCGCCCCTGCGGGCGTAGTGGATGAGCGCGTCCTGCACGTCGAGCGGGTGGCAGGGGACGACCCCGGCGATGAGGTCCTCCTCGCGGTTGCCGTGCAGGGCGAGCCCGAACCGGCAGCAGTAGACGGTCCCGCCCTCGGCGATGAACGTCTCCAGGGCGCCGTTGACGTTCTGCTCACCGGGGAACCCGGAGTCGCCCACGGTGGGGAACCCGCGGGTCGCGATGCAGTTCATGGCCCCGGGACCGTAGAAGTAGATCGCGGAGTCGTACCCCTTCCGCAGGGCGCGGGTGGCCTGCAGGATCGCGACGAAGCTCACCGACGACTCGTGGGCGATGCCGTGCACGAGGGTGAAGTAACTCTCCCCGTTCTCGGCCTGGTAGTCGGGGAAGACCTTGGTCTTGCCGTACAGGTCCTCGCCCTTCTCCTTGACCGGGTGCGGGACCTCGGCGAGGGACTTGGCGATGTTCGCCTTGATGAGCTCGTCGATCTCGGTCGTGGTGGCGGGGGCGGCGGTGGTCGTGGTCACGGTGGGCTCCTCGTGGTGTGGACGTGGCTCGGGGACGGTGGTGGCGGTTCAGCCGTACAGGGTGGTGTAGTTGTCCTGCAGGAACATCCGGACGAGTTCGGGGTTCTGCGAGGCGGCCCGCAGGCGGGCGAGCTCTCCCGCGTGGTCGCCCCACGGCTCGTCGGAGGCGAACAGGACACGGTCGGCGCCGATCCCGCGCCGCTCGATCTCGGCGGCCAGCCAGCGGGGGGCGAAGCCGATCGCCCAGCTGGTGTCGGTGTAGACCTTCTTGCCGGCTTCGACCCAGTCGAAGAACCGGCCGCCGATGAGTTTGATGTGGGCGCTCATGCCCCCGCCGAGGTGGACGAGGTGGATCCGCACGTCGTCGCCGTAGCGGTCCACGAGTTTGCCCACCTCGTCGATGTCCGAGGCCGCCCCGGGGGAGGTGTGGACGTGGACGACGAGGTCCCGTTCCCGGGCGACGCCGAAGACCTTCTCGATCTGGGGCTGCGACGTCGGGTCGTCGACCCCGCCGCCGAGCAGGAAGCTCGTCTTGAGCGCGACGACCCCTCGCTCACCGGCCAGGGCCAGCGCGGCGTCGGTGAGCTCGGCGTCCTGGGCCCGCGGGGAGGTCCACAGGCCGCAGACGAACCGGTCGTCCTTCGCCGTGGTCTCGAGCACGAGCTCGTTGAGGGCGAAGCTGGCGCCGGCGACCGGAACGCCGTAGTTGGGCAGCAGCAGGGCGCGTTCGGTGCCCTCGCGGTCGAGGTCGTCGAGCAGGTCGGCGATCTGGTCGCGGGCGCTCGTGTCGGGGTTGACCGGCGGGCCCCCGTAGAAGGGGTACGCCGGCAACCGGCCGATGTGGCGGTGAGCGTCGAAGGTGCGTGCGTCGGGTGTGAGGGGCACGAGGGATAGTTCATGCCCTAACTGTTTCGGTCTGGTTACCTCGGGAAGACTTTCACGTTTCGTAGACCTCACCGCGGCGCTCGGCCAGGTGGTGCAGCGTGCGGCGTGCGCGCGCCACCTCGGCCTCCACGTCGATCTCGGCGACCGCCAGGCCGCCCTTCGAACCCGTCCGGGCCAGCACGTCGCCGCCGGGGTTCACGACCTTGGCCTGCCCGAGGAAGCGCAGGGAGCCGTGCATCCCCGTCTGGTTGGAGGACACCCAGACCACCTGGTTCTCCGCGGCCCGGGCGCAGTCGTAGAGGTCGAACAGCCGCGACTGCCGGTCCTGGGGCAGTCGCGAGGTGCGGTCGGTGACGTTGGCCGGCCAGGCCGACAGGCACGCGATCGTGTGCGCACCCTGGACGGCGAGGGTGCGCGCAGCCTCCGGGAAGGTCTTGTCGAAGTCGATGAGCATGCCCACCCTGCCGACGGGGGTGTCGAACGCGGCCAGGCGGTCGCCCGCCGCGTAGTGGCGCGCCTCACCCGGCGGCAGGTGGATCTTGCGGTGCCGGCCCAGGACGCCGTCGCCGTGCAGGCACACCGCGGCGGGGTGGTGGACGGTCGCCCCGTGCGTCTGGACCACCTCGGTGAAACCCAGGCACACCGTCATCGGGCCGCACGCGCGGCGCACCTCCTTGAACACCGCGTCCTCGGCGTCCAGGGCCGGGGGCAGGCCGGACTCCTCCGGGTCCCGGAGGTCGGCCAGGTACCCGCCGAGCGCACCGTGCGGCAGCACCAGGAGGTCCGTCCCCGTCACGCGGCACTCGGCGACGATGGACAGGACCTTGCTCAGCCCGCGGTCGAGGTCACGGCCGAAGTGCCCTGCGGCAGCGGCGATGCGGACGGGGTCGGGCACCGGGCGAGTCTAGGGTCCGACCCGGGTCCGGTGCTCTCCCGCCCGCCGGGCACGGCCGTTCGCAGAGCGGGGTGGAATCCGCGGACGGGGCTGACCGACTCCAGCACCGAGGCCACGTGCAGGACGGTGGACTCGGCGTGCCAGGGGCCGGCGATCTGGACGCCGATCGGCAACCCGTCGGTGCTGGTGCCGAACCGCATGGACAGGGCGGGCATGCCGGTGATGTTGAACTGGACGGTGAAGGTCTGGACGTGGGTGACGTCCACCGTCTGCCCGTCGATCGTGAGCTCGGTGGCGCCGTGCTCGTGGGCGGGGGTGGGGTCCGCCGAGTCACTTGGAGAAGCCGGCGGTGAGGCCGGACAGCAGCTGGCGGCGGCCGACGACGTAGAGCACGAGGATCGGCAGGGTGGTCAGGACGACCGAGGCGAGCACGGCCGGGATGTTCACCGAGTACTGCCCCTGGAAGTTCCACAGGGCCAGCGGCAGGACGCGCAGGTCGGC
>NZ_PVZF01000019.1 GCF_003002055.1 Kineococcus rhizosphaerae | reverse complement strand
GGCGGTCGCCATGGTTGAGATTGCCTACACGCGGATGATGCTGCGCCGGTTGACCAGGCCGGCGCAGCCCTCACCGCACATCTAAAACAGTCACTCAGACTCAGCACGGCCTTGCGCCATCCGCCCGTGGGACGCGCGGTAGGCAACTCAAGGTCCACCGCGCCGTCGAGTTCGCCCGCCTGCCAGTTCTGGAACCGTCGATCGAGGTCAACGTCGGACGGCAACGCGAGTTCGGTCGTGTCCTCACCGTGCCTCGCCCCACGCTTCGGCCCCTCGACGCCAGCCGGCGAACTCGCCTCCGCGTCGGCTCCGCGTACGGGCGTGGACGGCCGGAGGCTCTGCGGGGCCGACGGCGCCTCGTGCGTCGTCTCAGGCGAGTGCTCAGCGCTGTCGTTGGGCGTGTACTTCATGGCGTCGAGTTCTGTCCCCTGCTGAACGCGCAGGTCGACGACGTCGACGCCGTCCATCACGGCGGCGAGGTTGACGTACTCCCCCGCCTGGACGTCCCCCGCCTGGACGTCCCCCGCCTGGACGTCCTCCTCCACCTCGACATCGTCGCCGCCCTCACCGTTGTCGGCTTGTGCGGCGGCAGCACCCTTCGTCGAAGTGAGCGAGGCGCTACCGGCCGCGGCGTCGAAGACGTAGACCCGAGCGGAGGCGGATGAAGGAACCCGTCCCTGGTCCTCGGCGCTGACCGCAGCCGGAGCTTCGCTGGGGTCTGGCGTGAGCTGGGACTCGGCAAGGTCGGCGCCAGCTGCCACCACATCGGGTGCCACCACCGAGGCCGCCGCGGCGGAGCTGGCTTCCTGAGGTTCCGATGCGGTGTCGGTCGCGTCATCGGGCTCTGTGGTGATCTCACCGTCTACCGCTGAACCGGTCGCTGCGGCGGGCGCGAAGGCGGTGACCCCCGGTGTGCGCGCCGGGACCTTGCGCGGCGCGGACTTTTCAGGAGAGGCAGCGACTTCGGTGGGCTCGTCCGTGCGCTCCACATCCGTCGTCGCCAGCGATGCCGTCGCTGCGCTGTGCCGGCGCACCCGGAGGCGATTGGCGAGAGCCATCGCCTGCGCCGAGGCGGGTCCGGCAAGGTGGTCGGAGGGGCTGTGCTCGCCCTGAGCTGCTTCTCTGACGCCTTCCAGCGCGGTCAGATCGATCCGCTGGACCTGGTCGACCGGCTCGGCAGGGACGCCTTCCATCTCCTGGGCGAAGTCGTCCGAAGACTCAGCGGCCTCGGTCACCTCGGGTTCAGAGCCACCGCGCACCGCACTCAGTGCCACTGTCGCGTCCGGAGCCTCGCTCGAGGCCGCCTGCGTCGAAGTCGCGGCACCGTCCGGGCGCGAAGCAGCGGGCTTCAGCGGTCGACGCGACCCCGAGCGCACTCCAGGAGTCGGTCGTGGCGTGCGAGAAGGAGTCTGCGGCTGGCGTTCAGCTGCAGGTCCACCAGAACGCTGCTCGTGAGCATCGTCAAGTGCTGCAGGGGATGTCTGGGCAGCGGTGTCAGCCATGCGGAGCTCCTGGCGATCGATCGGTTTCATGGGTGTGTGGCCGAACCAGCAACCGTCGTCACCGGATTCGGTAGGTGGGGGTTCGCAGCCCGCCGCCTCTATCCACCCTGTGAGTGTAGTCCGACATCACGCTGTCAGCACAGACCCTTGCCCTCACCCACAGCTGACCACCACCACTCTGCGTAGGTGTCGCAGTAGGCTGCGTACCTACCTGCCCCCCTTCGGGGGACAAGATGACGTGACCTGGGTCACGTCTGGGTCGGCGACCGCTAGGATCCTCACGCTCTGCGACCACACCGGCATGCCGGCAAGGCGCTGCGTGCGTCAACCCAGCGCCGGTCGACAGAAGGAAGCTGATGGCTGCTCGTGGAGGAAGAGGCTGTGAATAAGTTCGAGGCGCAGCCACGCGATGAAGACCAGGCCGAGATCCGTCTGATCACCGAACGCCTCAACCAGCTGATCTCCACCGTCCACCCACCGCACCGCGGCCCGTACTCGATGCCTGAGATCTCGGCCCGTGCGGCTCAACTGGGCTACTCGCTCTCATCCAACTACCTCTACGAACTGCGACGCGGCGGCAAGGTCAACCCAACCTTGAAAGCTCTCTTCGCCATCGCGGCCGTTTTCGACGTCGGGATCGGCTACTTCTTCAGTCAGCGCGATGGCGTACAGGCCCAAACCGACCTTGCCCTCGCTCGAGCGGTGAACGACCCCAGCGTCCGCGAGATCGCCCTGAACGCCGCGGCCTTGTCACCGGCCGCACGAGAGACAGCGATCGCCATGCTTCAACAGCTGCAGCAGCTGGAACGACGGCTGGGTCGCGGCCACGAGGCAATCCTGGGCCCCGACTCGACTGCCGGCACGAGCGGCTTGACTCATCGTCTCGGCACCCATCCTGCCCGCACGGCCCATCCGGCTCCCGAGCCCGTGTGAGGTTGCGACCTCAACGACACAGCCGCGCGGTTTGAGGGTTACAGCTGCGCGTAGACCCTTGCTGGAACGGCGCCTTCTCCGAGCACGTCAGGCACCGGAGAAGTCGCTGTAGCGCTCAGGGAACGCCTCCTGGACAGGCCAGACGGCCTGGACCTTCAGCGCTCCCTCGGCGACACAGCGCGGCCCTCCGTGTCCCCGATGCCGTGTGCAGCGCAGACCCGCACCGTAGGGGTCACGGCGCAGACACAGGCCCCATGCGTTGACGAACCGCATGTAGGAGGGGTCGTCACTGACCGGGTCTCCTGCGGCGGCGTGGTCGTAGCCGGCCGCGATCTGCAGGCCGCGGGCCACCTCTTCAGGGGACAACGACTCTGCCTGGCCTGAGGGCCTGACGTTCACCTGCACCTTCCCTCTGGTGACGGCCGGGTGCGACCGGTGAGTGCTCAACCGGCGCCGGCGTCGGTCGTGGAGTGTTCGGCCCGGTGGCGACCGGCGGCGACAACGACTCACCTGCCCACCGCCTGGGCCTGACCGCCAGCGCCTCGCTGAGCGGGAGCAGCTACCTCTTTACCGACGTCGTCCTGGTCGCTGCTACCTACCAGCAGCCGGGTGAGGGCAGTCCGCTGGAGGCTGCGGCAGGCGTTGGGCGACCTCATCTTCGGCGCCGAGGCCGTCTCACTCCCCATGTTCGGGCGCACATTGAACTGGCCGGGCCGCTTCCTCACTGCCGAGCGTGCCGGGTACGCAGCGAGAAGGGCCCGGTGTGCGAGTGGTCCCGGTCCACTGGTTCCAGCGCTGGTGAGCCAGCCACCCCGACGCAGTCATCGGGATCGATCTCCTGGCCCTCCTCGTTCCAGTAGGTCGCATCCTCACGAGCCGCCAAGTAGTGCGCGTCGTCGAGCAGCGCTTCCAGGTCGTCGAGGTTGGACGTGATACCCAGGGCCGCGCGTTCGCCAGAGCTGAGTTCGCGCACACGCCGTTGCTGGCCGCAGGCGTCCGTTCGGGGATCGACCCCTTCCGGACGGTTCGACGCGATCGTGGGGGCGGGGGTGCGCATGACGTCCTCCGAGGTGGTGTGAACTCGCGGGTGGTCTTGCTGGCCGGTGGCCCACCCCTGCCTCAACGCCAGGGGGATGCGCGCACCGTGGCCGTTCACGCCGACCTACGCATGTGCGGCGCCTGGTTCGTCCAGGTGGGGCTCACGGCGGACTCGCCGGCATGCTGCGTCCCGGTGCGCGATGTCGTCTCCGACGTCGAGCGCGACGACGGTGTGGGAAGTGCCCCGGGTACTGCCTTCGCCGCGCCCGCTGCAGAGACGGCGGCTCTTCGTCCTGTTCGGCGGGCTCGTCGTGCCCGGACCCAAGGCTCGCGCACCGCGGCGGTGACTCCACCGATCGTGCCGTTGCTGTAGGTGCCGTTGCTGGTTTGAGCGTTGGCCTCGGCCTCCAGCCCTACCAGCAAGCACGAGCGTCGTACAGGACAGTCCCAGCACATGCGCTGGGCCTCGCGCTGGGCTGTCGGGGCGTCGTCGAAGAACAGCTCCGGGTCTGCCTCACACGCGACGCGGCGGGTCAGCAGTGAGGCAGCTCGCTGGACGTTGACTTGGCGCAGGATCGCGTCTCGAGAGGCGGACTGCACCGACCAGTGCACGCGCATCTGGCGCCGCGGCCCGGCCTCAGGCAGGCGCCGGCCGGCCGTTCTCGGTGTGCTGGTAGCGGCTGGGGTGGAATCGATCACGGTGGGTCCTTTCGAGATGCTCGTCTACGGTTGCGACAGTCGCTGTCTGAGCGGTGCGGCGTTGCCCGCTGGTGGCTCGACTCGACGCGCCGACTCAGAGGCTTTCGAGCTGCCGCCGGTGGCGCTGATGTTTCACGCCTAGTCCGACGAGGGCCATGACCAGTGCGGCGGCGATCCAGCACCGGGGTGCGTCGAGGCCGACGCCTGCACCACCAGGCATGCGTACGAGGACGTCAGCGCCGGCGGGGACCAGGACGGCGAAGCCGATGAGGAAGGTCAGTACGGCCTTCCACATCGCTGTCACCCCCACTGCTGAGGCCACAGCCATCGCGATCAGCGTGACCTGCATGCGTTCGTCGGGTTCAGAGTTCGCGCTCTGCGGGCCGCTCATGCTCGCTGGCCCTTCGTGCGCTCGCAGGTACTTCTGGGCTTGTTGAGCCACGCGGGTCCCCTGACCAGGCTTCCACCCGGTGCCTGCGTCGTGTTGGTGGTTGGGAGGGTCACTGGTCGTCCAATCCGGAGGCGACGCGCTGGACGGTGATGAGTTGTCCCCCTTCGCAGCTGTGCAGGCCGGCGTCACTGTCGTCCAGAGCCCGCCAGGACAGGACCCGGTACATCTGCTCGGGGTCCATCGGGTCCTCCTCGACCGCGTCGATCAGTACCCAGCCCGTGCCTTCCAGCTGGGCAACGTCTCCTTCGCGCACGTCGGCGGCCGGGACGATGATCTCGTCCACCGCGTCAGGGTCCAGTTGCGCGTTGGCCCACTGCGCGTCCTCCTCGGCGGCTGCGGAACCTGACGCCTTGGTACGACCGCCGCTCGTCTCGGTGGTGAAGTCGTCCTCCTCCCAGGTCGCGTTGCTGGGAGATCCAAAGGACCCCGCCGGCAGTTCGGCGACCGGATTCTCGACGAGCACCCCCATGTCTTGCGAATGCGCCTCATCGCGCAGGTTGTCGGCCTGCAGGAACAGCTTGCGGTGGTAGTCGATGACGTGCTCCTCCAGGTCCGGGCGTTCACGGGCCGGAACGAGCGCGGCGTTGGCATAGTCCTGGTAGGACGGTGCGTCTGCTTCTTTCCCCTCGCTCTGTTTGGCGCTGGGCGGGACGATGACGAGGCGCTCGTGACTGTTGGACTGCGGCAGCAGGCCCCGCAGGATCTCTACGTCGGCGACGTTGTCCGGCTCCACGCGCCGGGGGTCAGGTGTCCACCACACCTGCGCTTCTCGGATGCGGTTGTCCCCGTCCATACAGTTGGCGCGCCCGGCGATTTTCGGCACCGCGACACCGGCACTGTAGGAGTCGAACATCATCTTCGACCCGTCCGGGGACAGCTTGCCCATGGCGACTCGGGCGCGCATGTTGTCACGCATTTCTCCGGTGAGAAACTCTGTATCTGGGCGCTGCAAGCCGAGCACGATGTGAATCTTGAAGCTGCGGGCGATACGGGCGATCGAGGCCAGCATCAGCAGCATCGGGGCCTTGGCGGGGTCACCGGAGCGTTTGACCGACAGGTACCAGCGGGTCACCTCATCGCGGATGTCGGCGTACTCGTCGATGACCAGGAAGAGAGGGCTGAAGTCGGCCTCCTGCTTCTGGCCGCGCTTGACCATCTTCCGACGCTCTTCAACCAGGCGCCGCACGTGGTGCAGGACAGCGACGTGTTCCCAGGTTTCGGTCGCGACCAGTTGCACGTTGGGCCAGGTGGCGAACCCGAGGAACTCGGTGCCCTTGCCATCGATGAGAATGCACGGCCAGTCGTTGGCGCAGATCTCCAGGATGAGGCCGTCCAGCAGGACCGTCTTGCCGCCGCCGGTGGTTCCGGTGACGACCATGTGAGGCTCCAGGGCGGGCCGCCAGTAGAGCGTCTCGCCGTTCTCGTCCACCCCCCAGGGAATGCGGACCTGGCGCCACCTACGGTGGTCGGCCTGCTGCGGGGTGAAGGGCGGATGAGGCACGTTGTCGGGCATGCGGGGTCGAGCCTCAAAGCGAACGACCTCGTTCTCCAGGTCCCACAGTGCCCGCCAGCGCCCGGGCAGCATCGTCGAGACGGTCCGCTGGATGCGGGTCCGCACCGCCAGCGAAGCGACCCGCGCCCCGGCGGTGTGTTCGACCTCCAAGGCGATGAGGTGCTTCTCGGCTACCTTGGTCACGGGTCGCTCGCGAAGGGTGACCAGGTCATCACCACTGCCGCGCTCTGCGCCAGAAGCGGCCTCCGCGGCGGCGTCGCGGGCCAGCGGGTGGTCTGCGGCGGCCCAGGTCACCTCGATCTCGGCGTTCTCACCGAGCAGCTCGTGGATGATGCGTTCGGCTCGTTCGACGACCTCGGGGAAGACCTCTTCCTCTTCGGTTTCAACCGTCTCGGTCTGCAGCCCCAGGATGATCCGGCAACGGGCGGGGTCGTGAGCGACGAGGCGGTAGGTCAACCCCAGACGCGCTTCAACCTTGTCCAGGATCGACGGCAGCCACAGGGGGTCGGTGTCGTTGACGATGGGGGCGTAGTCCAGGCGGATGCGCTGTGGGTGCCCCACGAGCAGGCCGCGCCACCGCCAGCACCGCACTCGCCGGCGCTGAGGGGCCGGCAACTCCATCAGCCGGTAGAGGCCCTCGGCCAGCAAGTCCCGTACCTCGTTGCGTCGGTCCTTGCGCAGCCCGTTGACGGCCGTGGCTGTAGCCAGGGCCACTCCCCCCGCGCCGGCCAGAATCGTCATCTGCGAGAAGCCGGCCAGGGGCAGGACGCCTTGGGCCGCCACTGCCCCCACCAAGCAGCTGTAGGCGCTGACGGGCCAAGTCTTGCGGCTGGGGGGAAGCCGCGGCGCGGCGCTGGGTGCGCTGACGCTCTCCACGCCGGTGAGCGTCAGCGCGGCGTTGCCGCGTGGTGACCGCGTCGTTTGCACGGGACTCCTCCATCGACTGCACGGACTGCCGGATCGCAGGTCTTGCCTCTTGGTAGGCAAGAGCCCACTGCGGAGGCGGATGTGACATCGCCTCGGCAAGTTCCTTACGAGGAGTTCGCCCGGAAGCCAGTCTTCGATCCGCGGTCGCCGACGGTCGTGGTCGTGGTGCGTGCGCTCGGGCCGAGGAGGTGGGCGGCCCTGTCAGGGATGGGAGGGCACCCGCAGGTAGCGGGCTGTGTCCTAGAGCGTGGTGATCTGCTGGGGGGTCGCCGGTGTCGTGGTGGTGTCCATCCTCACGGCCGACATCTGCCGGTCCTGCAGGTCTCCGGCCGCGCTGAGGGCCGACCACATGATCACCACGGTCGTGTGTGACGGCAGTTGGCCAGGGCGCTCGACTGTCTCATCGCTGGTGAGTTCGTGAGCTTGCATGTGGGCCTCGCTCCATCCACCGGCGTTCAGGTCCGCGCTCAGCGCCTGCCAGGCGGCCTGGACGGTCGACTGCGCCGAGGGCGACTCATCGATGTGGGGGTCTGTGACCCCCAGACGTTCGGGCATGGATTTCGTCAGCAGTTGCTGCAGGACCGCGTCGTCGACCGGGCCCGCCAAGACGTCCGCCGGCGGGGTCTGGCTTGCTGAGGCGTCCGCAGGTGAGGCGTCTGCAGGTGAAGCGGCAGGCGGGACGACGGTGGAGGCGGCGGAGGGGTCGGTACCTGCTGGGGCCTCCAAGGCGGAGGGGGTGCCGACGGCTCCATCCTGTCCCTGCGAGCCATTGTCTGTCGACGGCGACGTCGGTACCGGCGACGTCGGTGCCGGAGCAGCCGACACCGCAGTCGCGGGCACCTGCTGAGAGGAGGCACTGGCAGGTGAGGCGGCCTGGGTGCGGTGGCGCAGCGCCTGGTTCCAGGTGGGTAGGCCGACCGCCGGCGCGATCATGTGGGCACCGAAGAGCACCAGGGCCGCGATAGGGACTCCCCACAGCAGCCAGTACCGCAGGCTGCTGAGGCCCTTCTCATCGGAGCTCGCTGAGGTCGGTTCCTCATCCCACTCCGCCTCCGTGGAGCAGCTGCTGTCCGGGCTTCGGTCGTGGGCGTTCTCCTGGTCGTGCCCAACGAAGAGGTCCTGCTCGAGGTCCTGCTCGAGGTCCTGCTCGAAGTTGTCGACGGCGTCAGCATGAGCGGTCCGTGAGCGTCTGCGAGGGGAGGGGAAGGCAGGCACGTGATGCTCCAGTTCAAGGTTGGATCAGACGGGTACCGCGTCAAGCTCAACGTCGTTGGGCGCTCGAGTGCGGCCGGCCACCCGAGGGCGGTACCACGCTGTCGAGTCGCGCCGCGGGCAGGGACCTAGCCGAAGTGCACGGCGCCGGCGTAGCTGCTCATCCACACCGCCTCCTCGCGCACGAAGGTGCCGGTGCGAGGGGCATCGATCATCTGTCCCCCGCCAAGGTAGATCGCCACGTGGTAGATGCCCGTCCCGGCCGCGGGATTGGAGCCGAAGAAGATGAGGTCACCGGGAGCAACGGCTTCCAGACCGGCTGAGCGTGGGATCCGCTGCCCCTGCAGGGCCTGCTGGGAGGAGACTCGCGGCAGCTGGATACCCGCGGCGGCGTAGGCGTACTGGGTCAGGCCGCTGCAGTCGAAGCCGATCGTTCCCGCTCCCTGCGCGAAGCCACGCGAGGGTCCGCCCAGGACCGTGCCGCCAGGTCCGGGCCGTCCCGACCCACCCCCCCAGGCGTAAGGCGTCCCGGTCCACTTGCGGGCCGCGGCGATGATGACGGCGGCGCGGCCGCTGGCCTCGGGGACGGCGGCTCCCCCGGCGGCCACGCCGATCTGGTCGAAGGTGTCGATGTTCGCCAAGACCTTGTCGACGTACGTCCAGGAGCGGTTGTAGCCGTAGATGGTCTGGCGCAGCTGGTCCCGGTTCGAGAGGTCCTTGGCGCCGGTGCCACACAGGTGCACGACCGCGCCGAGAGCGTTGTCGTAGACGTTGTGCGGATCCGCGAGGCCGTCGCCGTTGCCGTCGCGGCCGTAGATGGCCCAGCTGGAGGGGATGAACTGCCAGGCCCCCACGGCGCGGTCGTAGACGGTGTCGCCATCGAAGCGGCCGCCGTCGGTGTCGTAGATGGGGGTGCGGTTGCCGCCGACCCCAGAGCCGTTCAGCGCTGGTCCGATGATGCGCGGGCTTACCTCACCGGTAGGGCTGATGGTGCGCCCGGCGGCGAGGTTGGACTCCACCTGCGCCACCCCGGCCAGGATTGACCAGCGCATCCCGGTGCACTGCGGGGCCACGGTGTTGGTCGCGGCTGCGGCCCTGGTCATAGCGTCCAGCAGGACTGCGTTGACGCCGGGCACCGCCGAGGGGGCCAGCGCCGAGACTCCCCCGCCGCCGGAGCCGCCGACCATCGAGGCGATGAGCAGGACGGGCCCGAAGACAGCGGCGAGGACGGCCAGCACCAACGTGATCCCGGCGGCAATCAGGACCCGGCGACCGGTGCTGGAGCCGCCGGCTGTGGGCCGAGCCTGGGCTGCTGAGGAGTAGGGCCGCCCGGGTGCTCGTGGGGGGCTGTGCAGCGCCATCAGCTGCGGCCGTTGTCGCGGCGTGCGGTACGCACCCGCATGCGCTCGTACAGCCGGGAGACGTCAGCTTCGTCGGCGGCAGTGGGTCGCGGTTTCGCAGGTGCGGCTGCGGCGGCTGCCTTGGCCACCCGGAAGCTTTGGGTGGCGATCCCTGCTTGCAGGTCGCTAGAGGAACTGGCCGGGTTCTCGAGGCGGTCGCGGCGGCGAGCGGCCAAGCGGGCGGCGTTGGCTGCGACGTTCGCGGGGGTGGGCTGCCCGGCGCTGGCGGCGCGGCGTGGGGCACTGACCGGCGCCTTGCGGGTTGAGGTCGGCGACGTGGGTCCGCCGGGGGCGCGTCCGGCGCCGAAGTGGATCCCGGCCGCGGTGACGGTCGGTGCGGCCTTGCGCCCAGCTGCCTTACCCGCGGCTGTTCCGGCCTTGGCGACGGGCCGGGCGATGGGCCCGGCCACGACGCCGACGTTGTGGGCGTACTCCTTGGCGAAGCTGCCTGCGCCAGAGCGCGCGGTCTGCAGCCTTGAGCGCATCGCTGCGCTGCGGGCCTTGACGGCAGCGGAGGCGGCGCGTGCGGCGCGCGGTGCGTAGACCGGCGCCCCGATCGTGGACTTCAGCGCCAGACCGCCGGCGCCGGTGGCCAGGGTCGCTGCTGCGACGCCGGTCTTGACGAGTTTGGACTGCGCCACCCGCTGGCCGAGGCGTTGCGCGGCGTTGCCGGTGGTGGGCATCGAGGGCCCCAGACGGCGGGCCTGCATCCGGCCCGCGGCCAGGGTGCTGCCGGCCTGGGTGAGCTGGGACATGCGCGGCATCTGCACGGGTTTGGCGTTCTTGACCCCGGCCCAGCTGCTGGCTCGTTGTGCCCACTCTCGTCCTCGTTCGGCGATGCGCTTGCGGGCGATGATCGTGACGACGATCAGCACCACCATGAGCAGGTCGACGATGAGGAACCGGACCACGGGGTCTTGCCCGTCCTTGGCGCCCATCATCTTGCCGAGCAGGACGCAGTAGATACCCAGCAAGATCATGAAGAAGATGACCGACACCACCGCGCCCACGAGACTGGCCAGGGATCCGGCGAAGCCGGACCGCTCCCCCGGTGCCTGGGCCATGACGACGTCCCAGATGAGCTTGAGGGCGCAGAACAAAGCCACTGCGGTGGCCAGGAAAAGTACGACGGCCAAGACGATGGCCATCACGACCAGCAGCAGTCCCGCGGGGAGCAGGATGAGCGCGGACCACACGCCGGTCCAGCCTGGGTCGTCGGCGTACTTCTTCAGCTTCTCGTCGCAGTCGCCGACGGCCTTGCGGGCTCCGTCGTCGTCGGAGGCTCGTGGCCCCTCCTTCAAGGCCTTGTCGTAGGCGTCCTGGCAGCCGGTCCCGTCGATGACGGCCCCGTAGTTCAGCAGCTGGTGCGGCAGGCGGACGAAGACGTCGACGAGGGAAGCGCTGGTTTGGGACTGGATCTGCGCTGGGTCAGGGTCGGCGCTCTGCCCGTTGCTGACCACGATGGTGGAGGTGGCTTGGCCCAAGTCTCGAGCACCAGCGAGCAGTCCGTCGGGTCCGGTGATGCTGGCGACGGGGTTGGCCAGCAGCGTGGCAGCCAGGCCGGCGAAGACTCCGGCCGAGACGAGCTTGCCGACGCCGGTGACGTACTTGCCGCGGGCGATGAACCAGCCGGCGGCCAGCCCGGACAGGGACAGTGCGACCCGGCTGAGTCCGAGTCGGTCGATGATGTTGACCTGCAGAGTGGTCGCCACCGGCTGGACGGCGTTGGCCAGTGCGTCGACCCAGCTCATCTGCAGAGCCATGTTGATCATGGTCGCGGCCAGACCCACCAGCCATCGGTAGCCCTCCCACAGCATGTTCAGCAGGAAGCCGTTGGTGATGAGCTTGATCGGCGAGGTCATTCCGCCGCCGTCGGTGGACAGCTGGTAGCTGCTGACGCTGAGACCGTGGGAGTCCTTCGCGTCCAGGCCCGAGAGAACGCCGGCGGAAGGAGCGTCGTCGCTGCTGCCTGCACTACTGCCTGCATCACTGCCTGCATCCGTGGTGCTGCTGGCTCCGGCGGCCTCGTCGACTGCTGCCGACGTGCCCACGTCCGTTCCCGGGTCCGCATCGGCACCCGAGGTTGAGGTCGCGCCGGGTGCGGGCGCCGGACGCGCAGGAGGAGCAGGAGGAGCAGTCGCTGCGGAATCGACCAGGCGAGCTCCAGGGGCGTTCGATGACACCTGCGGCTCAGTAGCAGCCTGAGCCGAGGCGGGAGCCAGGAGCAGGCTCGCAGCGACGGTCACCGTCGCGACGACGAGCATCAGCAGGGCCACGAACCTCTTGGTGGCGCTCAGCGCTCGCGGAGCGAGGTGGTCTCCCCCGCCAAGGAAGGGCGGGTGCAGCTTCAAGGGCGGGTGCATCAGCTGCCCTTTCCTGAGGCGACGCTGCGGTGATGCACGTCGCCGGCACTGGAGCCTGCGGTCGTCGTCTCGCGGCTGCGGGCCAAGGCCGCTTCCACGTGCGAGCGGGCGATGCGGCGCAGGCGCTCAGCGGCCGGGTTGGCGACGGTCAGGGGTCCGGGTGTGCCCATGGGTGCGCTCGCCGGTGTGCTCATCAGCGGGTTGTGTCCGACGGCGGTGGTCGAGGTCGGCTCCATGACCGGCTTGCTCAACTGCAGGGAGGCCGTCGCCGCGGTGGACGCCGGCGCAGTGGACGCCGGCGAAGTCGGTCGAACCTGCGCGTCGATCCGGCCGGGGGTGTGGTCGCCGGTGGAGGTGGAGAGGGGTGTGAGGTCAGTGGGCAGATCAGCAGTGCGGCTCGTGGCAGTGGTGCTGTAGGCCTTGCGTCGGGCCGCGAGCGCCGGTCCGAGGATCTTCACTCGGCCGATGCGGCCGTAGCTGTCGCGGAACAGGCCCTCTCCTCGGCGTGCTGCCGGGACCTCGCCGGTGGGGTGGTGGGGGTCGCGGGGGGACAGCTGCTGGGTGACTTCCTTGACCAGGTCGGCTGTGGCTTCCAGGCCGATCCAGGTCAGGGCGGCGGCGGCGAGGATCTTGTCGGTCAGGCGCATGACGATGCGGTAGGGGATGAGGCCCTTGAGGGTGTCGTCGCCGAAGTCGTTGGTGCAGTCCTGGGAACCGAAGATCCCGGCGGCCAGCTCCTTTCGGGCTTCGCGCACGTAGGTCTTGGTCTCTTCCAGCCCTTCGGGTGAGGAGGTGGTTCGGTGCATCTCGTCGTTGAGGAAGACGACCTTCTGGGTGGGGTCGGCAAAGGCGAGTCGCCGGGACAGTCCCATGAGCATGGCGTAGATGGCGCGTCCGAAACGCTTTTCGATCTTCAGCTGGGCGAAGAGGTGCGCGTTGTTGAGCTCGCTGCTGGTGGGCAGTTGCAGACCGTGGGTCCAGAAGATGAGGGCGCGGGAGTCGGTGCGGATGGGAGGGAGGGTCTCGTCGAAGAGCACAGCGCTGAAGGCTTCGCTGCGGTAGGCGTCGAGGCGGTATCCGAGGTCAGCTCCGCCGGCCAGGAGGCATTCGTTGATGAGGTGGTCGGTGAGACTGCCCAGGCCGGTGATGCCGTTCTGGTGGCGGTACTCCTGCTTCAGGACTCGGCCCAGCAGGGTGTCATCGGCTGAGGTGGAGACGATGTTGAACAGGGTGACCAGCAGCGATCGGGCGACGGTGGCGCCTTCGTCGCCGGGCAGGATGCGCAGCGGGTCCAGGGATCGTTGCGGGTTGAGGACGTCGGCGATCTCGCAGTCCCCCAGGGAACGTGCGAAGTCGACGTACTCGCCGGTGCCGGAGCTGTCGATGGCGATGATGTTTGCGCCGCGGTCGCACTCGGCGCCGGCGATGGACTTCATCGTGTAGGACTTGCCCGAGCCGAGTTCGCCGGCGACGGCGACGCAGCCGGAGAAGTCGGCGGCGATGGTGCCGAAGAGGTCGAGGAAGACGACGGACTGGGCTCGGGTGGTCTGGTTGAGCGCCAGAGGCGTTCCGTGCCGGTCGCCCAAGACGGTGCTCATCATGGGCACCGCTGCGGCGAACCCTTCGGACAGGGAGATCTGGGTGAAGTCGGCGAGCTTGCGCGGCCAGGCCGCGCCGGGCTGCATTGCCCACCAGGTGTCAGCCTGCTCTCCGAGGGGTCGGGCCAGGCGGTGCTCGAAGCTGGCGAACCAGGCCACGAGGGCGTCGCCTTGGGCCAGGGCCTGGTCGCGGGTCTCGGCGGCGGTGGAGAAGCAGGTGATGGTCTCCAGCTCGACCTCTGACTTCTCGGTGGCGAGTCGTCGCTGGTACTCGGTCAGCAGTTCGCCGGTGGCGTCGAGCTCGTGCGCTCCGGTGGTGGTCTCCCCGGCGCGCTGCTCGTACTGCTCGTTGAGGCGGGTGACCGCGCGGCGGTTGCGGCCCAGGACAGCTTCGCGAGCGTTGTTGCGCATGCGCACGGCCCAGTCGACGGGGACGCCGGCGTTCTCGACGTGGCCCAGCCACTCGGTGCCGGGGAAGACCGCGCCTCCGTCAGGAGTACCGGCCAGCACCAGCATCGACTGGTAGGAGGCGGTGTCGCGGTCTGCGTCGATGACCTTCAGGACACGACGCTCAGCCGGCTTCAGCTGTCGAAGTCGTTGCCGCCAGCCGCGTCGCCAGCCTTCTTCGGGGACGTCGCTGAGTGCGCCCTCGTCGATCAGCGGTTCACCCAGGGCCCCTCCGGCCAGGAGGCTGGCTGCGGTGGGGGCCGCGGGGAGGTCTTTATCTGCGGGGTCGGGCGCCTGCTGGCGGTCGAAGGTTGCCGCGTCGCTGGTGCCGGCGTCGGCTGCGGTGGGCGGCAGCCAAGGGTCAGTGGCCAGTCCCCGGTGCAGGGCGTGGGCGTAGATCCAGGCCTGCTCGGCGGCGGTGGCCGGCCGTGGGCGGAAGGGGGCGGGGATCAGGCGCATGACTTCGTCGGCGCGGCGGCGACGTTCAGCGAGCATCCGCTGGGAGGGGGGAAGGCGGGGGAAGCCGATGATGGTCAGGAACCAGGTCCACACCGCACGCAAGGGCTCGATGAGGGCTTCGCTGCCGGTACCGCGCAGCGGGACGGCCAGCCAGTAGGTGCGCTCACCCAGCACGACGTCGTCCTCGAGGCGATCCAGCGTGGCTTCGCATTCAGCGGTCCACTCCGGCAGCTGCTCCAGCGGCTGCTCGAGGTTGTGCAGCATGCGCTGCACGACGGTGACGGGGTCGGTGTCCACCGCCAAACCCAGGTGCAGGGATTCACCCCCCAGGGCCCGGTACAGGCCCTGGTGCAGGGCGCGGATGCTCTCCTTCTCCGCGTCGGGACGGCGGCCGTAGGCCAGGCCCTGCAGTCGGTAGGTGGCCCACCAGGTGCCGTGGGCGGAGAACAGCAGGTTGCCGGTGAGGGTCTGGATCGGGTTTTCGATGGTGTTCTGCACGCCCATGGTCAGCGCCCTCCCCCTGTGTTGACGAGCTCGACGAGCTCAGTGACTTCGTTGCGGTCGTCGCGGTCGCTGCTGCTGCTTTGACGGCGTCCAGAGCCCGGGGCGGGTCGCCGCGGTGCGGTGGGGGCACCCGGGGACGGCGAAGCCGTTGAAGCCCCGGCAGCCGCGGCTGCTCCGGCGTGAAGGGTTCGCCGCGGGCGCGCGCCGATCCGCAGACTGGCGGAGGCGGCCGCCGGCGACTGCCGCCGGGCGGGCGCACCAGCACGAGCCGGTGCCGCAACTGCAGACGCGGCGGGTGATGCGGTCGCTGATGCGGTGGGTGAGGTGGTCAGCGGGCGCTTCCGGGTGGGCTGCAAGTTGCTTCGGCCTACCTCGCTGCCCGGGTCGAAGGTGCCCTCGACCTTCTGGGCTCGAGGGTCGGGCGCCAGCGCACGGGTCGCCGGCGCGGGGAGTTCTTCGATGATCAGGATGTTGGTGCGCAGTCGCTGCGGCCCAGTACCTGTGGGCGTACGTCCCCCCTGGCGCGGCTGGGAACCGTGGGTGTAGGAGTACACCGCCCCTCGCAGCGCGGGGAGCACCTGCCGACCACGCCAGCGGAGCTTGCTGGAGGCCATGGAGGTGAGGACGACGGCCAGCGCCAGCTTGATGAAGTTGCCGAGGTTGGCGCCCTGACCGCCACCCCACCAGGGCATCGTGTAGAAGCCGCCGACGGCGACCAGGAGCATCACGGCGACCTGGCCCAGGGTGTACGGCCCACCTGGGATGAAGCCGCCGTTGGGCAGCTTGCCCACCAGGGTGGGGATGCGGCGCACGGCGGTGTAGAAGCGGGTCACCCGCACGTGCGGTGGAAGCTGTTCGATGCTCATCGTGGACCGTCTCCGGGGTCAGAACGTCACGGCGGAAGGCTGGTGGGACGCGGGCCTCTGGAGGAGGTGAGCGACCGCCCAGCGCGGGCTCCGGGTAGGGGTGCTCGGCCTGGGCCAGGAAGGGTGCGGACTCACTTCCCCCCTCCGGTGGCGTTCTGGAACGTCTGCTTGATGACGTCGGTGAACATCTGCCAGTCCGAGACCGCCAGGTAGGCGCAGGCGCCTACGAAGGCCGCCAGGAAGCAGCGCAGGAGCGTGAACTTGAAGCCGGTCGCCCACAGCACCCCGGCCGCGGCGATGAAGCCCACGGCGACGGCCAAGCCGTCGATCGTGTTGGCCGTCGAGGAGCCGATGTTGTCCACGGTGGTGAAGACGTCGTTGCCGGCGGGCAAAGCGGTGACCAGGGTGTTGACGGTGGCGGAGGTGCTGAACATGGGAGGTCCTTTCAGGACGAGGGGGATGCAGATGAGGAGAAGCTGAGGGAAGGGACGCGCCGGCAGGACGGCGAGGAAGCCGCGGTCAGGTGCGCGGATCTGGGTGGGTGCTGCGTGCCTCACCTACCGCCGGTCTGGGTCGGTGTTCCCGAGGGAGATCCCGCAGCGGTCTGCGGGATCGTGTCCGCGCTCGCCGACCGGCTGGTGCTCTGGCCGCCCTCGGCGGTCGCTGAAGCGGTGCGGGAGTCGGCGCCGGCCGCAGTGGCCTGGACCTGGTTGATCTCCCACCGCCCGTCGCGGGCGGTGAGGGTGAGAGCGAACTGGGCGCTACGGGTCTGGGTGTCCAGACCGGTCAACAACGCGGTCGCCAGGACCTGCACGTGTTCGCCGTCGGTGGGCTGCTTGTTCTCCACGTCGCGCCGGTCGGCCTTCAGGATCCGCAGCTGCGCCGCGGTGTAAGCCGCTGGGCGCACGGCGAAGATGCCGACCGCCTTCGGCGACAGCAGGCGGGTGACGTCACCTTGATCGGTGAGGTAGGCGCTGAGGAACGCCTGCACCGACGAACCCACAGCGCCGGTCAGGGGCAGGCCGTCTTGGTAGATGGATTCGGGCCCCTCCCCCGCGACGGGCGCGCTGACTGGACCAGGAAGGCTCAAGGCGCGCAGCGCAGACGAGTGCTCCAGCTGGGCGGGAACGTAGACCACCGGAACCGCGAAGTAGCGGCGGACGAACACGTTGCCCTGCGGGCCCGGCTCCTGGACGTCGACTCCGATGGTGACTTGCCAGATTCGCTCGTCCTCGCTCGTCGTGGCCGAAGCGCTGGGCTCCCCCACACCAGGTGTGACCTGGTCGCCGCTGCCATCGCCGGTGGCCGTGACCGCCGACTGCGAAGGCGCACCGGTGCTGAGCTGGGTGCTCGCATCGCCTTGCGACGAAACTGCCGCTGAGGCTGCTGGCGAGGCAGACGTCAGGCTGAGGTCAGCCACTGCTGGGTTGGCGACGACCTGGGGAACCTGGGGCAAGGTGAGGTCAGAGACGTCGGGCAGGTAGTAGCTCAAGCTCTGCTCTTGTCCGGCCGGAGTGGTCAGCCAGGCCACGACGAAGGACTGCGCCCACTCCCCTACCGCGGCCACCTCCTGCGGCTGCGGAGCCGACGCTCCCGTGTCGGTGGTCGCGCGGACCACCGCTGCCGGCTGGTGCAGCGCCATGACCAAGCTGGCCGGTCCGCACAGCACGCCAGCGATCAGCACGACGCGAAGAGCCCGCGAGGCGTGCGCGGAGCCGGTGCTCCAGCGCACTCCACCGGTACGTGGAGGCCCCATCAGGAAGCGACGAGCTGCAGCAGTCGCGTGTCCTGCTCGCTCGTGCCGGGAGCTCGAACGCCCCTGCTCCTGACCATCCGGGCCGGGGGCGTCGGAGCGGGTGACGCGGGGTCGGCCGCGGCCGACGCCTGCAGGCTTCGCCGCCTTGCGACCGTCATCGCGTCGCAGGGATGTCCCCGGGCCGGGCAGAACCGTCCGTCCCTGCCTCATGACACCACCGCGGCCAGCCCGGCGAAGCGCCACCGCGAGGCCGGTACCGGCGCCGGGGCGGCGGTGATGGACTGCGCCGCCACCCATCGCATCAGCCGGGCGCGAGTGCGTCGAGCGTTCGCCACGGCGTCGCCAACGCTGCTGGTGGCACCAGTCGGCGAGGAGCTGATGAGAGTGGACCAGACCTCGATGTTGTCGAGGAACAGCTGCTCGATCTGTTCGTCAGCCTCGGTTGTCGGGCTGTCCCGGTGGGGGGTCATGCACGCCAAGAGCCGCGGGAACGGTCGGATGTGACACGGCGGAGGGAAATTCGCCTGCGCTGCAGCTAGCCGGACACTGTTGTGGACGTCCTAGACGTCGCGGTCATGCCGAGTTGAGGAAGATCGCCAAAGCGGACGGCCTGCGCCACACTGACCCTCGGCACCGGCGCCTCGGGAAGGACTGTCCATGAAGACTGCTGCGGACCAACCCACGCCCTCCAACGGCGAACCACCCCTGCCGGTGTGGCACGCGGCGCCAGCGAACGTCCTGCCCGGCATCGCACCCATCGCGCTCGTTCTGGGCCGCTCTGCGAGCACCGTGGTCACCCTCAGCGTCGTCCGGGCCTTCGCCAGCGGCCTGTCCCTGACCCTCACCACGCACGTGCGCGGTCCCGTACAACGAGGGGACCTGTTCGCCGAGATCAGCGACGGCCCCTACGAGCACGCCCAGGACGAGGAATGGGAGGCCGGACGCTTCCGGTGGGGGTTGGAACTGGCCGATGGCCGACGGGTCAGCAACCTCGACGCTCCGACCTGGGACGAGCGCGCCGCAGACCCCGACTGGCTGCCCCCGGCCCCAGTGCTGACCGCCGGTGGTGGCAGCGGCTCGGAGTCGTGGGTCGAGCAGGAGTACTGGCTGTGGCCGCTGCCCCCGGCCGGGCGCCTGCGCCTGACGTGCCAATGGCTCGACCAAGGCATCGACGCCTCTGCGCACGACCTAGACGCCGAGCCGTTCTTGCAGGCTGCGGCCCGCGCGCAACCTCTGTGGCCCGCTGCCTGAAAGCGGCCACTTCGCGCAGTCCCATAGCGCGCTGCGCGTGCGTTCGGTCATGGCGCGGACCGGAGGTTAGCCCCCGATCACCCACATATCATCGCGATCCGCGTCTGCTCCCTCAGCGCCCGTATCAGCCACTACCGGCTCGGTGTCGCTCCGCAGCATCTACCAGACGCTGCACACGGCGGTTACGCCCAGCTACCGCGAAACCAGCCTGTGCAGGCAACTCAACCTCGGTGTCGTCGTACAGCCGCACCGACACCCCCACCGTCGTGATCGGCAGTACCGACCCCAGCTCGACGACCACCACCTCGCTCACCTGAGTCCACGGCACACGTCGCGTCCTCGCGTACCCGACGTAGACCAGCCCCTCATCGCTCAGCCGCACGTGGCTGATCGCAGCCCGCACCCCGCAGAACAACCCCATCGCCAGGACCGCAGCGCCGATGATCAGCCCGCCAGGGGTGTGGTCCTCACTCAAGATCACCGCACCCATGGCTGCGAAACCCAGCCAGATCACCGCCAGCAGCCACGACCACGGGCCCTTCATCCTCGCCACGGTCACCCATCGTGACAGTGCAAGGTCGAGAGCCCACAAAAGCAGGGGTCGAGACTCAGGAGCGGTACCCACCTCGCGGTCATGTCGAAAGGTGCGAGGTGGTCCATGTCCAGGACCAAGCGCTGAGAGTCCTGGCATGGTCGAACAGTGAGCGATGACAACCCTGGGCCCATTGAGCGTCGCCTGGACGCACTGAGCCGTGGTCGAGCCTGGCCGTGGTTCGTCCTGGGGGTCGTTCTTGCACTCATCGGGGCATTCCTGTCCGACAGCTTCGGCTGGTCGACGTGGGTGCGCGGTTCCCTGATGGGCATCTGCGCGGGCGGCGGTGGCGCTCTTAGTGCCCGGATTTGGAAGCGACGCCACTCGAGCCCGCCGTCCCGTAGGTGAACTGGGCAAGGCGGTCAGAGCGCCGTCCGCGCGCTCGACGACCTCGCGGTCTTGCCGATGAGCGACGCTTCCATACGAGCAGTCATCACCCATTTAGGCGCTCAAGGCGAGGCCCTCAAGTACCGATGAGCCCTGACCGATAAGCAAGCATGCCGAGCACGACTCGCACGACGATGGCCGTCGCCGCCCTCGCTCCGCTCCTCCTGCTGTCCGGTACGCACAGCCACCGCACCGCCCAAGACGGCGCCTCGCTGACAGCACCGGCCACCGCACCTCCGGTTCAGCGCATCCCCGCCGACTGCTACCTCACCAGCAGCTTCACCTACAGCTCAATCGAGGCCGGCGTCGCTGACCTCGACGCCGCCCAAACCGATCTGGCTGTTTGGGCGAAGCAGATCGACACCAGCCTCGCCGCCCACCCCAGCCTTCGGACGAGCGACCTGCCTGACCGTGCCCGGGCCGTGCTGGCCCTCAGCCAACCTCAAGCCCAGCGGACCAAGTCCGTCAACGGCGCGTACATCACAGCCTTCAACGCTCAGGGACAGATGATCGCTCGAGCCAGCTACGGCAGACCTGGGGAAGCTCGCTGGACCCCGACACCGGGCCACGGCTACCTCCTTGAGGACCTGACCTTCGCCATCACCCCAGAGATGGGGGGAAAGAGCTGCAGCACTCCCGGTTGATCCGGTGGACTTGCGGTCATCCCGCGGTGCGCGCGAAGCGCACGGTCATCCCGCGATCTGCGTGGTGAGGGCCCACCCTCTGGCCAGCAGTCTGCGGCGTCAACGCGCCACGCGTCGCGGATCCGGTGAACGCACCAACAGCTCAGCGCTCCAGCCGCCGCCGGGCACTGCGGCGGGCCTGCACCACGAAGCAGGCAGCCGCCACGGTGAAGGCCGCAGCCGGCAGGTAGCCGAGCGTCTTCTCCCCGCTGAGGGCATCGACCCACAGCGGTGTCGAGAGCGCGAGGAAGGCCACCGCCAGGGCGATCCACGTCGCGGGCTTCTGCGTCCAGGGTGCCAGCTGCTGCGGGGTGCGTCGCTGCGTCATGCGATTGACCCTGCCCGACGGGACCACGAGCTCCATCCTCCGTTGGTCGCGGTGTCGATCAGCTCATGGATGACCCCAGGTGATCGGAAGATCACGGCGCATGGTCAGACGCACGGTCATCCCGCGTTGTGCGCGCTGTCGCCGGCGACGTCCACCCTCACCAACACGCAAGGGGTCTCCTGCCCAGGCCATGTACCGCTCAACACCAAACCCGTCCCCGGCGCGACGGGGACCACCACCCGCGGCAGGACGACCTCGACCCCGGCGGAGATCGTCGTCGTGGTCCCCTCGTGGCAGACCACGGGCACGGTCAGGGCCGGGGCCGTGGTCCAGGAGCCGCTGCCGCGCACGTGCGTCGTGGCCGGCTCGAGCACCATCCCCTGCTCGGTGGCGGCGTACAGGGCGGCCTCACGGCCACCGGTCACGATCGTGGTGACCAGGGCGTTGACGTAGACGGGGTCGTGGCAGCCGTCGTAGATCCAGCGCTGGCCGAGGGTGGTGTGCGTCATCGTGGTGATGAGTGAGTCCTCAGCCCCCGTGCGAGGGACGCCGCGGTAGGTCAGGGGAACCTGCAGCACCTGCCCGTCGGCGGTGGCCAGCAGGTGCGTCTCCATCCCCACCTCACCGTCGGGGTCGTCGAAGCGGTAGGACCCGAGCTTGGTCAAGACGGAGGTGTCGGCGTTCCCGGTCCAGGGCTGGTGCGGCACCCACGCCTGCAGCAGTTCCAGCTTGGTGGGCGCGATCGTCGCCGGGTGATGGACAGCCATCGCGCGATCGTGGCAGAAGCGCACTTATCCCCTCCCGACGTCCCGCTCATCAACCCGCTCGCGGTTCCGCTGATAACTGCGCTCGTTGACGCGCTCATCGACGCACCTGCCGCCGCGCTTGAAGACCGGACCGTGGGAGCGCTCGCGAGCAAGCCCTCAACGTCGCAACAGGCGGCACAGCCGCCCGCGAGCGCCGTCGCGTTCGGGTGCGTGGTTGCAGGTGGGCTCACTTGCTCCCCGCTTGATCACCAGATTAGGCTCCGGGCTGTGGCGCGCAGCGTCCGGACCGGAGCCTGGATCCGGCGATGCGCTAAATGCCCCTGCTGGGCATCCCCCCTCGCCGTTGATGTCCGCGCAGCCCGTGTCGTCGTGTCCGGTGCTTGGTCTGGGTGGGTAGTCGTCGATGACCGCGGTCGCAGCCGGCGCTCGCGTGCTGGTGCGTAGAAGTGTGAGCTGCGGGTTCCCGGCCGGCGTTGATGGCCGTTCAGACAGCGGAGTGCTGCCGTGAGGATGACGCTGCTTGGGCGCTGAGGTGGCGCGGCTGACCGTTGAGGACGCCGGGTTGCATGCGCAGGGTTCGCCTCCTGTCCACCGTGGGTGAGTCCAAGCAGGGGCGCACTGGCGGGCTTCACGGATGCGGGTGCGGGTGCGGATGCAGGTCGAGATCGTGCGGTGGCAGGTGGATCTGGGCGGAGCCTGCGGGTCGAGGTAGCTGTCATCGGTCGAGACCCCGGGGTAGCCCCAGCCGTGTCGAGGTCGGTGGTGAGCGACGCAGCCGCGGCCGCCGGCTTTGCAGCTGGTCGTTGTCCGCCTTCGGCTCAGGGGTTGCCTGCGCTGAGACTGGATGGTTGCCCGGTCGGGGCGGGCACGCGAGTTCTGCACCAGATCATGGCGGGCAACCTGTCGGGCAACCTCTGGGGCAACCTCCGCTGGCCAGCGTGGGTGGTGTTCGCACCGCTCCGCTGGAGGTCACCCCATGTCAGACATCGCCGCACTCCCCCGCACCACCGCCTCCGTGGCCGTCTCTCGTGCCCAGCAGAGTGCCGAAGCGGCCCTGACGCGCTTGCCGTGGGACGTCCAGCGTCGCTGGGAGGAGATGAAGGAGTCCTCCTGGGCCGAGCAGTGCACGGCCCGGTGGACGAAGCAGGCACCGATCGCTCTGGCCGGCCTGGCCTCGGTGGCGGAGGTGGATGCACGCATCGGGAAGCTGTGGCTGCAGCGACGTGGTGATGAGATGGACGAGGCGCTGCGGGTCCTGCTGCTGGAGATCGCTGAGGGGGGCCCCGGCGGTGAGCTGGCCTTCCTGGTGCTGACTCGGCGCCTGGCGCTGGTGGTGGTGAAGCTGGCCGAGCGCTACGGCCTGGGGATGTCCTCGGTCGTGGCGTCGTTGTGGCTGCTGGCCGCTGACTACCCCCTGACGAGGCGTCCGCACCGCATCGCCTTGAACCTGCGCCTGGACCTGCAGAAGAGGATTCGTCACGACGAGGTGGAGTACAGGGCCAGCCACGAGCTGCGGGGCCTGGGTGAGGACGTCGAGGTGGTGCGCCGGCTGGACTCCCGGCAGCGGTTCCTGGACGCGGCGGCGGCTGAGGACCCGGCGCGGATGGTGGAGTCGATGCAGCCCTTCAGCGCAGACCCGGCCGCTGCCGTCAACGCTTCCACGCTGTCGGCCGCGGACTTGGCCGAGGGGCTGTTGCGCTGGGCGTCGCAGGTGCTGTCGGCGAGCGATGTGGAGCTGCTGACGATGGTCTTCGCTGCAGGTGGTCCGCGACGGACCCCCCTGGAGCAGGTGGCCGCCGAGCTGGGCTTGAGCCACCAGGCAACCCGCCAGCGGCTCCAGCGAGCAACGCAACGTCTGTCGCAGGCGGTGTGCGCGGCCAGCGAGCCTCAAGACGAACGGTCCTGCGCGTGATGCGGACGCCGTCTGCGCGTGCCCCGACGGCCGCTGCCGTCTGCTCGTGCTGCTGGGTTGGTAGGTGCAACCCTCGCAGGATGGGGCAATGCCCGCACCTGTCGGTCGGACATGGCGGGCCCCTGACCTGCATGTATGCTCCCCAGCTGAGCTGTGAGCGTCGATGTGAGCGTATTCGTTAGCGTAGTTGTGAGCGATGTTTTTAGCGTTTCTGTGAGCGTGACCGCGAGCGCTGTCGTGAGCAGCCTCGTGAGCGGGCTCGTGAGCGGGCTCGTGAGCGGGCTCGTGAGCGGGCTCGTGAGCGGGCTCGTGAGCGGGCTCGTGAGCGGGCTGTTAGGTACGGATCGCCCAGGAGGCCTGCTGGCGGTCCACTGCGAGCGACACCCTTCCTCAGGCGTCGCCCCTTCCGATAGCTCCGCCCACACCCGCACGCTCCTCACTTATTAGCGCACTTTATTGCGTGCTATATGTTGCGGTTTCTGCCGCACTAGAGCGCTTGTCGTATGCCGTGTAGTACGTTGCAGCTTCATGCGTGCAGACATCCGCGCTTTACTGCGTGTTCGTGGTTGCGTTCGCTGACGCGGCTTATGACGTTGTCGAGAGCGCGCCCATACGTGGGCTCGTAGAGACGGACTAAGGCGCGTCCTATGACACGGCGGTGGTCGCGACGTAGGTCGGCGGCTGTGACCGTCTCGGGCGCTATCGTCCGGCCCGAGCCTCGACTGCGGCTCGACGGGCTGCACCACATCCCTGTGAGCGACACCCACCGACCGACCCACCGACCGACCGACCCACACCGCCAGGGAAGGACCCCTCTCGCGATGGTTGCCGACACACAGCCTCAGAGCCCGCCGCAGTTCGAGACCGTGGACGAGCTGCTGGCCTTCGTCGAGGAGATGGATGCGGGGGAGCTGTCTCGATGGATCGACAGCACGGACCGCGCGATCTTGCGCCTGCTCATGGATCGCGTCGTGGCGATCATCAACAACAAGGGCGGGGTGCTGAAGACATCGATCGCGACGAACCTGGCCGGCCAGCTGGCCGCGGCAGGCACCAGGGTCCTGCTCCTCGACCTGGACCGGCAGGGCAACTGCGCTCAGGACCTGGGCTACGGAACGGACGCGCGCGATGACAAGGGTCTGGGCATCGTCCAGGCCGTGCTGGGCTCCACCGCTCTGCTGCCGATCCGCAACGTGCGACCCAACCTCGACGTCGTGCCGGGTGGCAAGCATCTGGACAACCTGCGGGCCCTGCTGACCGCCCAGCGCAGCCAGTCGCGTCACGCCGCGGCCGACGCCCTGGTCATCCCGCTGGCCCACATCGCTCGCGACTACGAAGTGATCTTGCTCGACTGCCCGCCGGGGGAGCCGATCGTCCAGGAAGTCGCCGTCGGCGTCGCCCGGTGGCTGCTGGTGCCGGTTCGTTCTGATGCCAGCTCCCGGGCCGGGATGTCGGAGGTGGCTGAACGCGTCGAGACGGTGCGAGAGGTCAACCCTGACGTCGAGCTGCTTGGTGTCCTCCTGACCGGCACCAGTCAGAGCGCCACCCGCATCCACGAGCGCGTCTACGCCCGCGTCCGCGAGGACCTCGGCCCTGACGCCTACATCTTCAAGTCCCGCATCCGCTACGCCGAGGCCGCGGCCTCTGACTCCCGCGAGCGCGGTGAGCTCGCCCATGAGCTCGAGAAGGTCGTCAGCACCCAGCCCGCCTGGTACGAGGCCATGCGCAGCGGCCAGCCCGTCGAGCGGCTGGCCGGCAGCGCCTCCTCTCTGGCCGGGGA
This sequence comes from Kineococcus rhizosphaerae, assembly GCF_003002055.1. NCBI lineage: Bacteria > Bacillati > Actinomycetota > Actinomycetes > Kineosporiales > Kineosporiaceae > Kineococcus > Kineococcus rhizosphaerae. The sequence continues at coordinate 20,219 of NZ_PVZF01000019.1, read as the reverse complement.
CTACGCCGCCTTGGCCCAGGAGTTCGTACAGACCCTGCTGGAAGCCGAGAGCGAAGGAGCCGCTGACGACGAGGGCGCCAGCGCGGGCGAGGACGACAGCGCCAACGACAGCGTCAACGAAGGCGCTGAGGCGATCGACCAGGACGACAGCGGGGATCACCGCAAGCAGGACTCGACCAGCGGGGGAGGGGAGTCGGCCACGGTGGATGGGCGGGCTTCGGGTGAGGGACAGGGCGTGGTCGCATGAGCGAGCAGCCTCGATCGGTTCTCCCGCAGGAGCTGGCCGCCTCGCTGGGGCGTAGAGGTCGGCGCAGCCCACGACTGCTGCCTGCTGCGGCGCCCACCGCCGCCCCGTCGACGACCGAGCCCACTGCGGATCAGCGTCCTGTCGAGGTGCCCGCGGACCTGTCTTCGCAGCTGCCGGCGGACCTGGCATGTGAACTGGCAGCTGATCTGGGCGCTGCTGTGACATCACAGCTCGTCGAGGTCGAGCCCGCCACAGACTCGGCCCCTGCCGTAGCGGGGGAGGGGCCCGGGGGAGAGGGCGCCTCTCCCGCCGGGGCGGCCCAGGCTCGAGCCTTGGACGGGACTGAGACGGGGGCCAAGACGGAGGTCGGGGTCCAGACGAGGGCCAAGGCCAGCGCTCAGGACGACGATCGGGCCCAGGACGACGATCGGGCCCAGGACGACGATCAGGCCCACGCCGCTGCGGTTGCTCCCGCGGCCGGTGCTGTGGAGGTGAGTGCGGCACCTTCGCCGCCTGCCGCGGCGGTACCTGCGTCGGAGGTCGCTGCGGGCTCCCGGCGGCCACGATCGACGACGGGCGCTGAACGCTCGCGCGCGGCCACTTCAGGCCGGCGTACCGAACGGCCCGCGGCCAAGATCGGCCGCCCGAAGTCTGCGGTGTCGGCCTCATCAGCAGCAGAAGATCACCTGCCCGTCTCCACGGCGGTCTACGTCCCCGTGGAGGTCAGGGAGCTGGTGGCCGCTCGTCGTCGCCATCTAGACCCTGCGCCCACGGTCGCTGAGGTCGTCCTGCGGGCCATCGAGGCGCAGTACGCCCGGTTGCCGCAGCTAGTGGAGGAGGCCCTGAAACCGCAGACGGGGTCCCTGTTCACCTTCAGCGCCCCGGCGCGCACCAACGAGGTGAAGGTCCAGATGGGTCTGCGTCTGACGCGCGGGCAGCTGCGAACCCTCGATGAGGTGGAGCAGCAGGTGGGTGCCAGCAGCCGCGGCCAGCTGGTGACGCTCGCGGTGCGCGCCGAGCTCGGCAACAGCTGAGCTCGGCCGGGTCCTGACCAGCGTCGGGCCGGCGCCAGGCTCGCGTCGGGCCGGGGTCGAGCCGGTCGGCAGGGTGTCGCACCCCAAAGTGGTTGCGCGCGTTACGATCGTGAGGAGTTGACCTGATGGCTGACTACACTCCCAGCGTGCTCGATCGCCACGGTGTCAGCGCAGCGCCTCCGGCGCTGACTTCGCAGGGTCGCTCACCTCTACGCTTCGTCGATGCCCTCGCGCCCGCCACGAACGTCCCCACCGGGGGCGGGCCGGAACGTGCCGCGTTCTTCCTCGAGCTCTTCAACGTCCGATCGCAGCACGCAGCAGGAGGACGACACGAACAGCTCTGCGACGCTCGAACCCGCCGGCAGCGCTGCGTCGAACCCCGACAGCATCTCGCCGGACACGCTGCTCACTCCCACCGGCAGGTCGACCTCGTCGGTCGATGCCGCCCAGGAGTGGTGGACGACGGCCGAGATCGCCGAGCACTGCGGAATCTCGCGGGCGTCGGTGCGCGCCTATGTCTCACGCGGCATCCTTCCGGCGCCGGCCACGACGATCGGTCGCACCCCGGTGTGGCGTCCCCAGGCGGTCATCGAGGCCCATGCCGCGCGCCGGGGTCGAGGCTGGCGCCGGAAGGCCTGAGGGCCGCGAGCTGCTTGTTGTCTCCGGCAGGGGAGGGCGGACCGCGGACGTCGCGACTCACCCCGCGACTCACCCCGCTGCTCACCCCACCCACGCCCTCCGCCAACAGCCGGAGGCGCTCTCCGGCGCCCTGGACATCAGGAGTGACAACATCCCCGTCACGTTGTAACGTCGAGTTACAACGTGACGGGGGTCAGCCGCACCCCTACGACCGTCTGCTCCTCGGCGCAGGCCCGCACCGCGCCAGATCAGCTCAGTTCGCGAGTCCGACGCCTGCGACGATCCGCCCGCAGCTGCACCCGAAGACCCAGCACCCCCAGGAGGGCGCGTGAGCACCACCACCCCGGGCTCGACCAACGGCCGAGGCCCTGCTGCAAACCGCGGCCGCCGCAGCGCCCCCGCCACCGAGCCCGCCACCACGACGCGGGGGGTGCCCGTCCAGCCGGCTGCTTTCCGCCCTCAACGTCGTGCCCGCCACCTGCTCGCGGCGGTCGCTCTGGCCGGGCTGGGAGCGGTGGCGGTCTACTTCGCCGTCGAAGGGGCCACAAAGACCACCTCGGTCGTAGAAGTGCGTGAAAGCGTCCAGCGCGGGCAGACCATCACCCGCGAGGACCTCACCACCGTCGACGTCAACGGCACCGGCTTGAAGACGGTGCCCGCAGCACAGCTGAAGGACCTGATCGGTCAGCGCGCCCAGCAGCCGCTGTTCGCCGGAACGCTGCTGACTCCTGAAGCACTGAACTCCTCGGTGGTCCCGGTCAACGGCCAGAGCCTGGTGGGGGTGGCCCTGACCAGCGCCCAGATGCCCACCGAACCCCTCGTCGCCGGAGACACCGTGTCCATCGTCGACACCCCGAACTCCAACGACGCCAACAGCCAGGTGCCGGCAGCGCCGAACACCACCAGCGCCACCGTGCAGAACGTGGGGACCCCCGACACCCAGGGCGTAGTCACCGTCGACGTCTTGGTTCCCGAAGGAGACGCGGCCCGCCTCGCCGCGCAAGCCTCCACCGGTCGCGTCGCGCTCGTCCTGCAGTCCCGGGAACGCTGATGGCACTCATCACCTTGTGCAGCATCAAGGGTGCCCCGGGCGTGACCACCACGGCGCTGGCCATGACGATGACCTGGCCGCGACCGGCGCTGCTGGTCGAAGCCGACTCCAGCGGCGGCAGCGCGATCATGGCCGGTCTCTTCCGCGGCCAGGTCTCCCAGGAGCGCTCCCTGCTGAGCCTGACCATGGCCGCAGCTCACTCCTCGGTGGAGGAAGTCCTGTGGTCGCAGTGCCTGCAACTACCCGGAGCTGAGGGCAAGACGCTGCTCTCGGCGGCCCCGACCTTCGCCCAGGCCCAACTCACCAAACGGGTCTGGGTCGAATTGGCCGACGTCCTGACCGGTCTGGACCGCGGGGGAGTGGACGTCATCGTCGACGCCGGTCGCTACGCCACCACGAACGCGCCCCTGCCGCTGATCGAGCGCTCCGATGCCGTCATGGTCCTGACCGGCGCGGGCCTGCCCGCCCTGCACGCTGCTCGAGGAAGCGTCGCCCACCTGCAGCAGCACCTGGAGACTCACGCCACCGGCGCCGATGCGCTGGCCTTGATCGTGCGTGAAGGCGACTACGACGCCTACGCCCGCGCCCAAGTCGTCAGCACCTTGCGAGCCCCGGTCCTGGCCACCTTGCCGCAGGCCACCAACGACGCCGCGGTCTACAGCCACGGGCGCCGCCCCGACCGCCGCCACGACCACAGCGACTACCTGCGCAGCGTGCGCCGCGCAGGAGCCAACGCACGCGAGCTCATCGAAAGCCGCCGCGCCCGCCTGACGCGACCCGAAGAGCAGTACCCCACTGATCGGGAGGAGAACAGCCGTGTCTGAGCGCCAGAGCCCTCCTCGCCCGCGCACTGCGCGCGCCCTGGCCGGCATCATCCGCGCCCGGGCCCAAGCCGCCCCCAACGCTGAAGACCACCGTCTGCAGCAGTTGCACGAGCAGCTGGAACAGACCGATCACAACGGCTCGCACGGAGGCTCGCACGCGGCCCAGCGCGAGAACCGGCTGGAGGTAACTGCTCCCCACGTGGGCAGCAACCAAGGCACGCCCGCCCCAGGAACCGGCGTCTCGCCGGCCGCCAGCGCCGAGGACGACGCGACGCCCGGGCTGACCTTCACGACCGATCCCGGCACGGACTTCAGCACCGCCTTCACCGGCGACTTCACCGGCGACTTCGACGGCGACCCCGGCAGTGCGGCTGCCTTCGGCGCCGTCTCCCCGAGCTCGCTGCCCCTCTTCACCTCCCAAGACCCTCAGAACACATCGAGCATCCCGGGGTTCACCACTTCCACCTTCTCCGGCGCTCGCGGACCTCGGTTGGTGCCCCATCCCGCGCGACTCGATGCGCGATCGACCAGCACAGCCTCTTCGCCGCCCGCCGCGGTAGCGGGTCCGACCCCGACTGCTTCGCAGGCCTCGGGGCAGGCTGTGTCGCCTGCTGCCTGGCCGCAGGGGGGAGTCGATGCCGCGGCCACCGCTCGACGGCGCAACCAGCTGGCCGATCACGCGCTGGTGCGGGTGCTGCAGCTGGGGATCGGGGAGCGGCTGGCCGCCCGCAGCGCCACCTTGGGGCAGCTGTCTGCTCTGGATGAGGAGATGCTGGCCCAGCAGGTGGCCACGGAGGTCGTCAACGACTACGTCGCCGAGCACGAAGCGCAAGGCGAGACGGTGTTCACCAACCCGGCAGTGCGCCAGGCCACCATCCACGCGGCCGTCGACCGCGTGGTCAAGCACGGACTGCTGACGCAGTACCTCGAACGCGTCGACGTCGAGAACATCGACGCCATCGGGTACGACAACGTGATCTTGTCGCTGGCCGACGGGTCGATCGAACGCGTCGGCCCCATCGCCGCCTCCGACGAGGACCTCATCGAGACCGTCGCGATGTGGGCCTCACGGGTGGGTCAGGGCGAAAAGCAGCTGTCCCCGGCCACTCCCTTGCTGGAGATGCCGCTGCGTGACGGCTCGCGCCTGTCGATGATCATCGAGGTCTCCCACCGCCCGATCGTCAGCATCCGACGCCACCGCCTGACCCAGGTCGATCTGCAGCGGTTGATCGAGGCCGACATGTGCACCGAGGCCCAGGCCAGCTTCCTCGCCGCCTGCGTCTTGGCCCGGCGCAACATCATCGTCTCCGGCGCCCCCGGCTCGGGGAAGACGACCTTCGTGCGCGCGCTGGCGGCCACGATCGACCCCGACGAGCTGTACATGACCATCGAGACCGACTTCGAGCTGTTCCTGCACGAGAACAGCGATCAGCTGGTCAAGCCGGTGCACGCTCGTCAGGGCAGCGGGGAGTACCGACCCGACGGAACGCGTCCGGGCGAGATCTCGGTGAGCACCCTGATGTACGCCGGCTTGCGGCAGAACGTCTCGCGGCTCGTGGTGGGCGAGGTCCGCAGCTCCCAGGAGATCCAGGTGCTGATCCAGGCCATGAACGCCGCGCACGGGACGATGGCCACGGTGCACACCCGCACCGCCAGCGCGGTCATCAGCCGTCTGGTCAACGCCTTGACCAGTGAGGGCTACTCCGACGCCTACGCCCGCTCGCAGGTCGGTGAGCACGTCGACGTCGTCGTGCACATCGAGGCCATCACCCGGCCCGACGGCTCAACCTGGCGGCGGGTGGGGGAGATCCTCGAGATCAGCGAGGGCGAGGGGGAGGTCGTCGGCCGCTCGACCCTGTTCGGACGGGCAACGGGGGAGCGGGGTGCGCACCTGCGCACCACCCACGTCGAACCGCAGCACACCCCCAGCTTCCTCGACGAACTGGTCGCGGTGGGCTTCGACCCCGCCTGGCTCGACCAGCCGGTCGCAGGCATCGAAGCAGGTCAGTGGTGAGCCCGGCACTGGTGGCCGCGGCCGGCGCCGCCATCTTCATCGTGGGGGTCTTCTTCGCCTGGCGCTGGGCCCGCCCCCCGGTCCCGGACCTGGGCGCTGCTGCTGCACCGCGCCGCGCACGAACCAGCGCGTCAGCGACAGGAGTGGGGGCCCGGTTCGTCCAGGCCGTCACCGCCGGCCGTCACGGACAGCGCCTGAGCATCCGGATCGCGACGCTGGCCGCGGCCGCGGTGGCCGGGTGGCTGCTGACCGGATGGCCGGTGATGGTCCTCATCGCCCCCGCCGCGGTGATCTGGCTGCCTCGTCTGTTCAACGACGAGCGCGCCAAGGCGCGCATCGCGCAGATGGAGGCCTTGGAGGACTGGACGCGAGGACTGTCCGGCAACCTGGTCAACGGCAGCGGCCTGGCGCAGGCCATCGGGCGCACCGCCCGCTCAGCTCCAGAGCCCATCCGCCCCCAGGTCACGCGCCTGGCCCAGCGGCTGCGGGCGCGCTGGAGCACCGAGGAAGCGCTGCGCGCTTTCGGCAACGACCTCGACGACGTGACCGCGGACCTGGCCGTCGGCGCCCTGATCCTCGCCTCACGCCAGCCCGTGGACGGGCTGGTGGCAGTCCTGGACGGAGTGGCCGAGACGGTCTCCGAAGCCGTACGAGCCCGCCGCCTGGTCGAGATCGAACGCGACAAGCAGCAGAGCCAGGTGCGCATCGTCACCGCGGTGGCCCTGCTGACGGTGGGCGTCATCGCGGTCTTCGGGCGCAGCTACCTGGCGGCCTACTCCTCACCGGTGGGTCAGATCGCCCTGGTGGTCATCCTCGGCGCGTACTTCGGCCTGCTGCTGCTCATGCGGCGCATGGCCTCCAACGTCCCGCCGCCGCGGCTGTTGCCGCCGTCGGCTGGACCCAAGGGCTTGTAGGGGACCGCAACCATGACCCTGGTGTTGATCATCGGCGGGGCCCTGCTGGGCTTCAGCGTGTTCTGGGCACTGCGCCAACTGCTACCCAGCCCACCGCACCTGGCCTCGGCCATGGAGCGGCTGCACGTCTCGCCGCTGGATGCCGTCCAGGCACTGACGGGTGAACACGGCGCCTCCACGCGCGGTGTCCAGCGGGCCTCGCGCGTCGCGGCCAGCACCGACCTGCGCGACCGCATCGGGACCCGCGTAGCTCACCTGGTCCGCAACATCGCGATCTTGCAGCCACGCCAGCAAGATCTGCGGCTGCTGGGGACCACGACCAGTGAGTGGTTCGGGGAGAAGGCCGTCTGGGGCCTGCTGGGTCTGCTCAGCCCCGCGCTGTTCTACGTCGCCACCTGCCTGCCGGCGCTGGCGACCGGCGGAGCACCCTTCTTGCCCGTGCAGCTGCCGCTGCTCCTGGGCCCGCTGGTGGGCATCTTCACGTGGTTCGTGCCGGACCTGCAGCTGAAGGGCCGTGTCAGCGCGGCCCGGACGGAGTTCAAGCGGGCCATCGCCGCCTACATCGAGTTCGTGGCCATGGAACGCCGCTCAGGGATGGGCCAGGAGCAGTCCTTGGCCAACGCCGCCGCCATCGGGCAGTCCTGGCCCTTCCAGCGCCTGCAGCAGCAGCTGCTGCGCTGCTCGTGGTCGGGGATCCGCCCCTGGGACGGGCTGCACGAGCTCAGCCGTGAAGTCGGCGTGATCGAGCTGGCCGAACTGGCCGAGACGATGCGCCTTTCGACCGAGGAAGGCGTGCACATCTACCGCACCCTGCGCGCGCGGGCGACCTCCATGCGCAACGCCCAGGTGACCGCCGATCAGACCGAAGCCAACGCCGTCACCGAACGCATCAACGGTCCTCTGGGTCTGCTGGTGATGATGTTCGGCCTGTTCATCGTGGCGCCCATGCTGCTGCAGACCGCGCTGTGAGACGCCGTGACGACGACCCTGACCGACACAGCCTGCGCCGCCGGCCGCGGCCCTCCGCGAGGTCTGTACTGCCGCGGCGCGCGGTCAGGCCCGCCACCGCAGACCGACGACATGAGCCGGCAGCGTGACGGATCCACTGGCACAGAGATCACACAACAGAACAGACTGTGCGCGCTGGCGACCTGTGCACACCCACAGTCGTCGCAGGACAACTCCATAGCTCCACCCGCAAGACGCTCCACAGCCAGACCAGCAGCCCAACCCACAGCCCGACCCACACCGTCCACTCGAGCAGCGAGTGGTTCAACCAGGAGGCACCCCATGTTGAAGCTCCTCACCGCAAGCCAGATCAAGCTCCAGCAGGCCCAGGACCACCTCAGCCGCCAGGGCGACGACACCGGCGACGCAGTCCAGACCGCGGCCATCGTCGCTGGCGGTGTCGTCGTGGCGGGCATCGTCATCGCCGCCATCACCGCCTTCGTCAACAGCAAGGTGGGCAGCCTCGGCTGAGGTGCACCACCCGATGAGCAGGACCGGCGAGAGGGTCGGGCGAGAAGAGCAGAGCAGCACGCGGGCACTCGTGAGCCGCACCCACTGCTCTCCTCCCCGGCCCGCTCATCGGGCCAGCGCATCCGAGGCGCTGACCCTCGCGAACGGGCGCCCACCCACGCGAGCAAGGGGCCTGAGGCAGCCCCCCCCGACGAGGCAGGCAGGAGGTCCGCCGATGACCAACACGAGCCCCGAGCGACGCCTCGCGACCCGGCGTGAAGAACGTCGACAGCGCGCGGCGCAGCGCCTACCCCGCTGGGGGCACCAGAGCGCCGCAGGCGGCGAATTGCTCTACTGGCTCCTCCGGATCTCCCTCACGGTCTGTGTCCTGGCTCTGCTGGTGGCCGGCGTGACACGCCTCATCTCCCGCTGACTCGACCTCACGCCGTCGTAGGAGCCTCACGTCATGAACCACCTCTGGATGCTGGGATCGCGCCGGCCGTCTCAGGACGGCGCTCGCCGATGCGGCCCTGCTCACCTCGGCGCCGATGCTGGACAGGGTGCTGGAAGAGGAGCCCGTGGACTTCGACGTGGGCTTCGAGATGGACTTCGACGTGCCTTGGCAGGTGCCGGCCAGGACAGAGGGGAGGCGGTAGTCCAGGCCGCAGTCCTCTTCCCCTTCTTGATCATCTTGACCTTCGCGATCATCCAGGCCGGCATCTGGTTCTACGCCCGTAGCGCTGCCTTGAACGCCGCCGAGGAGGGCCTTCAGGCCGCGCGAGCCGAGAACGGCTCCAGTGCCGCCGCGGTCGCTGCCAGCGACAGCTTCCTGCAGCGCGCCGCCAGCGGCTCGGTGCTCAACCCCTCCACGCAGGTCGACGTCAGCCCGCTCACCATCAGCGTCACCGTCAGCGGGGAGTCCACCTCCATCGTCGACTTCCTGCCCCTGCCCAGGTTCAGCCAGACCGTCACTGGCGCCACCGAGCGCTTCACGACCAACTGATCGGATCATGCCTGTCACATTCGCCACCGAGTGCGGCTCTTGCAGATGAAGGAGCACTCCCTGTGACCGACTCATCGCCGACCCGCTGACTCACCGGCCTGCTGACTGACCCACCTGACATCGACCGCCTGACCATCGACCACCTCGTCGTGGACGTCCGAGAGGAGGCCTTGTGCCGACACCGCAGAAGAACCCGCAACCGACGAGCGGCCAGCTCCTGAACGGATCCACCGGCGCCGAGAAGCTGGCGCGCCGGCATCCCAGCGCCCGCACCTGCTGTGGCCTGCGCCTGCCCGGTGCACTGCGGCGGCGCCTGCGCGGGGGAGCCGGTGGCAGCGCGGAGGAGGGGTCCATGGCGGTGGAGATGGCCGTCTTGGCTCCAGCGATCGGGCTGCTCATCGGCTTCGTCATCGCAGCGGGGCGGTTGTCGGTCAGCCAGGGCATCGTCCAGGCCGCAGCGGTCGACTCCGCGCGGATGGCCTCCATCAGCCGGACCGCTACCGCGGCCCAGGCCGCAGCGCGCAGCGGTGCCGAGGCGTCCCTGCAAGGTCAGCCCAACACCTGCAGTTCCTACACGGTGCAGGCCAACACTGCAGGCTTCGCGCAACGAGTCGGGGTGCCGGCCCAGGTTGAGGTGACCGTGGAATGCACGGTGCCCCTGGCCGATCTGATCCCTGGCCTGCCGGGGTCGAAGACGATCACGAAGACGGCGATCAGTCCCTTGGACACCTACCGCGAGCGCACGCAGTGACCGAACAGCTCGTGGACTCCAGCACAGGCATCTGCTCCCACCGCGCGGCAACTCGCCAGCAGCGGCTTCTCCTGCCTCGCGGTTCGCGCGCGCGGGTTGCGGCGTTGGGCTCTCACCTGCGCCAGGCCCTGCGTCGTGTCCCGTCTCAGCAGGCTCGGCCCGGAGCTGAGGATCGTGGAGCGGCGTCGGTGTGGATGATCACCGTGATGTTCGCGGTGGTGCTGGTGGTGGGGTTGGTCGTGGACGGCTCCTCGCGGATGAACGCCATCCAGGCTGCCGACCACGCCGCGGCGGAGGCCGCGCGCGCTGGGGCTCAGGCGGTGCCGCGTACGCCCATCCAGTCCCAAGGGGTGGCGCGCAGCTCTTCAGGAACCCAAGCGGTGGCTGCGGCGAACGCGTACCTGGCGGCCGCGGGAGTGTCAGGGTCGGTGGCTGTTGGTGGGCGCGGGAGTCTGAGCGTGACGACATCGGTGCCGTGGACCCCGAAGTTCCTCAGCGCCATCGGTGTGGGTACCTCCAACGTCGAAGGTCGCGCCGAGGTGTCCCTCGTGCAGAGTGTGGAAAGTAGGCCGAGCTGATGCCGACGCCCCCGAAGAACACGACCCGGACCAGCGCCTCTACGCGCAGGACTGACGTGACGCCGTTGCATTCGCGGCCTGCTCCGCGCCCGGCTGCTCCGGTCGCTGCCGGTCCCACGCTGTGGGGCCGGTTGGCTGCCGTCGTCTTGATCGCGTTGACCACCGCCGGTGTCGTCGGCATCCCGCTGGTGCTGGCACGGCTGGTCGGCAACCCCTTCAAGCAGCTGTCCGCGGCCGGGTCGGTGATGGACCTGGCCTTCGGGGCGGTCACACCTGAGGTCGTCATCGCGCTCATCGCGCTGGTGGTGTGGGTCGCGTGGGCGGTGTTCACCCTCTCCCTGCTGCTGGAGTTGGTGCAGGCCCTGCCGGGCGTGCGGTTGCCCGCCATCCCGGGCCTGGGCTGGTCCCGCAAGAGCGCCGGTGGGCTGCTGACGCTGATCACCGTGCTGCTGGCCGGTCCCATCGGTGCTGCCTCAGCGGCTCAAATGCCCGCAGCACCCGTGGTCGCCGCAGCATCTGCGGCGACCTCAACCACGACTTCAACCACGACACCTGCCACCACGTCCGTAGCGCCGGCCTCGACGACGTCGCCCTCGAGCACAGCGGCTCGGACGGTCACGGTCGCTCCAGGCGACACCTTGTGGGACCTGGCGCACGAGCACCTCGGCGACGGCACCCGGTACGGCGAACTGCTCCAGCTGAATGAGGGCCGGCCCCAGAGCGATGGGGGCCACCTGGAGGCGCACGGGTACCTGACTCCCGGTTGGGTCCTGACCTTGCCGGCGGATGCGGGGACGCCGCCCGCCGCCTCGACAGGCGGCGACTACGTCGTCCAGCGTGGGGACTCCCTGTCCAAGATCGCCGAGCGGACCCTGCACGATGGCGACCGGTGGCCAGAGATCGCGCAGGCCTCGGCCGATCGAGTTCAGCCGGGGGGCCAGCACCTGCAGGACCCTGACGTCATCGCGCCCGGTTGGACGTTGACGATCCCGGGCTCCACGGCCGCAGCGCCAGCTCCCGCAGCGAGCCCTTCGAGCACCACCGCGCCGAGCACCACCAACACCGAATCTGTCGCCCCGACTGCCACGGCGAGCAACCCGACGACCACGTCAGGGACCTCCCCGGCCTCGCCCCGGCCAGAGCCCACCTCCGCCCCAGCCGCGGACACCTCCGCACCCGACGCGGCGCAGGACGCAACGACGTCCACTGCGATCGGAGTCGGAGCACTGCTGGCCGCTGGTGTTCTGACCGTCATCGCCGTACGCCGTCGCCAGCAGCGACGTGCACGGCCTGCAGGACGCCGGCTACCGGCGCGCGCGAGCGCAGGCACCAGTTGGGCTGTCCGCGGCCGCGGCGCTGCGCGCCGAGCGAGCGATCTGGATGAGCTGGCGGTGGATCGCCTGCAGGAAGACCTCGAGGCCGCCGCGGCCGAGATCGAGGACGAGGGCCTGCTGCTGGACAACTACACCGCCGCCAGCCAAGAGCAGCAGACCAGCACCACCGCCTTCGCCCAAGACGCTGACCTCCAGGCGGTGCTGCACCTCGACGTCATGCTGCGACTGCTCGCGGTAGATGCCCACCAGCAGCAGATCCCGATGCCGCCGGTGCGGGCCGCCCGCCTCGACGCCAACGGCATCGAGCTGTACCTGGCCCACCCCGCGGTCCTGCCCCTGCCGTGGCAGAGCCTGCCGGACGACGACTCCGATGAGGGCGAGCCCATCAGCTCCCTGGACGGCGAAGGTCTGGGACGAGCTGCGGGCACCACGTGGCTGGTGACCACGACCGAAGCCGCCGAGCTCGTGCTTGCCCTCGTCGACGCCGAGACCGAGGCCGCCGGCGGCGACCCGTCCCTGACGGATACCGCCTACAGCGACTTGTACGCCCAGCCCCTGCCGCTGCGCTCGGTCGAGGCTCCCTACCCGACGCTGACGACCATCGGCACCGACCCCGACGGCGCGATCGTGATGCTGAACCTGGAGGAACTGTCCTCTCTGGCCATCACCGGCCCCACCGCGATGGCCCACCAGGTGCTGCGCGCCATCGCCATCGAGCTGGCCACCAGCAGCTGGGCCGACAACCTCCACGTCACCCTCGTGGGTGACCTGGCTCCCGAACTGCCCGCAGTGCTTGGCACCGAGCGCCTGGCCCACGTCGAGGACGTCGAGCACCTGCTGCGGGCCCTAGAGCAAAGCGCGGACGACGTCAGCACCTTGATGAAGACGCACCAGGTGCCGGACCTGGCCACCGCCCGCGCCCACGGCCTGGACACCGACGCCTGGACACCGCAGCTGATCCTGCTGGGTCAGCCCCTGGACAGCGACCAGCACCGCCGACTTCAGGCGGTCGTGCATCACTTGCCCCGCGTCGGTCTCGCGGCGATCACCACCCACGGTGAACCCCTAGGGGAGTGGGTCCTGGGACTACACGCGCGCACCCAGGACGCCGAGCTGCTCCCGGGGCCGGTGCCGCTGCACCCGACCCGCCTGGATGACGCCAGCTACACCGAGATCCTCACCGAGCTGCAGGCGGCCAGCAGCCGCGAGTGGACGTCCGGCCCCAGCTGGGCGCTCGGCCTCCTCTCCGATGCGCAGGACGAGGCGCAGGACGAGGCGCACGAAGAGGCGCACGAGGAGGCGCCGGTGACAGCCCCTGCTGCCGCGAGCGACCACAGCGCCCCGACCTTCCACCCCGAGCTTGGCGAAGACACGGACGCTGCGGACCAGCCCAGCGCGGACCACGACACCATCGCCGATGCCCAGACCGACCTCGCCTCCGAAGCTGCACGCACCGGTAACCCCCTCGATGGGGCAGCCGATCCTGCGCCTGAGCCGACCATCGACCTGCGTGAGGCGCCGCGCGCTGAAGACGTCCCGCACAGCGAGACCCGCGCCGAGCACCTCAGCGCGCGTCCGGGTGGTGCGTCCGGCCCGCACCTGGCCTCACCGGCGAGCGCCGCGGCCACTTCTCCCCGGGCCGCCGGGGTCTGCGACGTCGAGCCCACGTCGACGACCTGGACGACGAAGACCGCCGAGCAGATCCTCACCGAGCACACCAGCGGTCCCGTCCTGGCGTTCATGGGCCCTCCGGTCCTGCTCGGCGCTCGCGGGGAGGAGCCGACCGGCGGGGATGCGAGCAAGAAGACGGTGCTGGTCGCGCAGATGCTCTACCTGGCGCTGATGCCGCACCCCTCCCGTGCGTCGTTCACGACGACGTTCTGGGACCTGCCGGTCATGGACCGGGGGGCGGGGAAGAACTGCGCGGGGAGCCTGTCGCGGATGCGGCGCTGGCTGGGTGTGGATGAGGACGGTCAGCCGTACGTGCCCCGCAACCAGCAGATCAAGCTGCAGGGCGTGGCCACCGACCACGACGTCTTCTTGAAGCTGGTCGGGTGCGACGTCGCCAGCGCTCCGCTCCCGGACCTCATCGAGGCGCTGCAGCTGGTGCGAGGGCTGCCCTTCGAGGGGGGTCGCTCTCACGACATCAAGCACAAGCGGAACGCCGATGCCTCCGGCGCGGGAGCCAAGGTGCAGGTCCTGAAGGCCCACTACGGCCCCTGGACCGAGGACCTGCGTCAGGAGGTGCGCATGCAGATCGTCGACGTCGCCGTGCACGTGGCCAGCGTGGCTCTGCACCGGGAGGACTTCACCACCGCCCGACGTGCCTCAGCGGTGGGGCTGCGCGCTGAGCCGCACCACACGCTGCTCATCGAGACCGCCCTGCGCGCGGCCGCGGCCGTCGGCGATGAGGAAGAGGTCAACCGCATGATCATCGACCACCACCTGCAGCTGAAGGCCGACGACCTCGAGCCGGCCAGCAGCACGCTGCGCCTTGAAGCCGACCTGCTCGCCGCCTTGGAGACCCGATGACACCCCCACGTCAGCCCCTCGACAGCATCGAGGAAGGCCTGGTCACCCCCCTCCGCCAGGGGCATGAAAAGTCCGGTGAGCCCGCCGGCGACACGGTCGGTGAGGACCTCTCGACCCGCGGGGGAGGTGCCGTGGAGGGCGGTGGGGGCCACCTCGGTAGCCACACAGCGGCCGCACCGGGGAGGATGACCGGTGACCGGACGCCACCAGCGATGGGAACGACCACGATGAGCCTCACCGACCGCAACCTGCGCACCTCCAGCGACGAAGCACCCCAGGTGCGCCCGCGTCGTCGTTGGGTGCTGCCCGCGGCCGGCGCCGTTCTTCTCCTAGCCGGCTGCACCGTCGCCGGCGTCAACCTTCTCGGGGGCCACGACGACCCGGCCCCCGCCGCACCGACGGCTTCGTCTGGTCCCAGCGCCGAGGAAATCCAAGCTGCTAAGGACGCCGCGTGGAAGTCGGTGCAGGCCTACAACGAGCTCACCCTGCAGGCCGAACGCGTGAACAGTCTCAGCGGCATCGATCTCAGTTCCGTCGCTATCGAGTCCGCAATCAAGTCGGAGCAGTCCTGGATCGACAACCAGATCGCCACCGGTACGCGAGGCGACGGCACCAGCCGGGCGGAGCTCATCTCGGCCGAGTACAACGCAGCTGCGCCTGATGCTTTCGCTCCTGCTCGCGTGCGCGTTTCCACCTGCTACGACACCTCGGACTACCGCATCCTGGACCAAGCGGGCAACAACGTCCGCCTCGGTCCGGACGGATCGACGATCTACGCCACCCGTCTAGTGGTGAACTTCTGGGCCTACGACGAGGACGGCGCTTGGAAGGTCGACGGCGGTCAGCGAACTGAGACTCCATGCTGACAGGTAGTCGACGGGGCTGGCCTCTTGTGGTGGCCGCCGGTACTTCAATCGCAGCATTGCTTTTCGTGCCTGCGCCCGCCCATGCCGCCCTACCTGTTGCCGCGAACATTGTGTGCAGTGCTAGGTCTTGTCAGCTAGTGGCCGACACCCCGGGTACTCCTGGGAAGTCGAGTACCGCACCGGTGAGACCGGTCAATGCGAAGCCGGCGGCGCCGTCCTCGCCTGGGTCGGATTCGTTGACCCGGTTTGACGTCAGCAATGCACTGAAACCCCCGGCGTGCACGGGTCTGACCCCAACTGCTTGTTTAGCCGCAGTAGCGATTGGTCTGCGGATTCCCGGGCAGCCGGCCGCCGCTGGCGTTCAGCCGGTGGCGGTCACTGTCACCCCGGGGGAGGTGGCGCAGATGGCTGTCTCGCAGTTGAAGCCGGACGTCCCGACCATCTACAGCTCCATGGGCACCGACGAGATGACCGGGCGCAAGGGGACGGAGACGTTCGGGCTGGTTGGGATGCCCCTGTGGTTCTGGACTCAGAACCTCAACGGAGGCACCGCGACAGCAGCAGCTGGACCCTTCACGGTCACGGCCACCGCCGCGCTGGACCACATCTCCTACGACATGGGCGATGGGCACGTCATCCGCTGCACCCCGATGAGCAACGGGAACGTGGGCACCCCCTACACCGAGGCCAACGGCATCGAGCCCTCGCCCACCTGCGGGTACGACGGCTACCAGAAGACCAGCCGCAAGCAGCCGGGCCTGAAGTACACGATCACCGCCACCGCGACGTGGGACGTCACCTGGACCGGGTCCGACACCGGCGCCACGACGCTGACGACCCAGGACGTGGGGCACCTGCCGATCGGTGAGGCCCAGGCCCTCATCACCGGCTACGGGCAGTCCTCATGAGGACAGCCCCCGGCGAGCGCCGGCGCGTGAGACAAGTCTCACGGTGAGCTGGCTGGTGTCGGCGCTGGTCGCGGCGGCCGCGGCCGTCGCCGCCGGCTACGTCGCGCTGAACCGCTGGCAGCGCTGGGAGCAGCAGCTGCTGACCGAGTCCTCGGCCTCCAGCTCCTCGAGCAGCCGAGGCGACGAGCATGCGGTCGCCGAAGCCGGGGCCGACGTCCGGGTCAGCCCTGCAGGTCTCGCGAGGTCGCGGACGGAGTCCATGACCACCGCGCCCTCTCAGACTGCAGCCGCAACGCTCAGCGCGAGAGCACCGGAGGCGGCGCGGGTAGGAACCTGGGGCTCGCCTGGGGCGCGGTGGCCACGCTGGAGCTTGGTGGCCGCGGGCGCCGTACTGGCTGTGGGCGCGACCCTGACCATCGGCGAGCGTCCCGCCCTGCTCCTGTACGTCTACCTCGGCGCGGTTCTGCTGCCGCTGCTGGTGTGCGACATGCGCCTGCACCGCCTGCCGACGTGCTTCATCGCCCCGGCCTACCCCGTGGCTGCGGTCGCCTTCCTCGCCGACGCCGTCATGACGGGGGAGTGGTCCAGGCTCCTGCACGCGGTCCTGGGCTGCGCGGTCCTGGGCGGGGTCTACCTGGTGCTGTGCGCGATGCCCGGCGGGCTCATGGGCTTGGGGGATGTACGTCTTGCGGGCGTGCTGGGCGCAGCCCTGGCATGGATCAGCTGGGAGGCCCTGCTCATCGGAGCGCTCGGCGCTTTCGTCCTGTCCTTCCTCGTTGGGCTTCCCCAGCTGCTGCTGCGGCGCACGCGGCTGCAGAGCCGGGTGGCCTTCGGGCCGTACATGCTCCTTGCGTCGGTGCTCGCGGTCGCTGCCGGGGCCTGATCGCGGTGAGCTCTGCGTCGGCGATGTACAACTGCCGGGTGGGCCTGCGTCGTGGCCGCCTGAGGCAGCACACGAGCCGCTCTTTTTAGCGCCTCTGTGATCGGTCTTGTGAGCGCACTTGTGATCGCGGCCGAACGGCCTGCCGCCTTGGAGTCTCGCTCATAATCGCGACAGAAACGGTGATCACGACTGCGCTAATAAGTTGCCGCACACCGGCTTGCGTGACAACGACATCAGAAGAAGTTGCTCCGGGAGGTGTCACATTCGGCCGGAGGCGCGGCTCTCACCGACGTGAGGACCAAACAGCTCATCGACGTCGGGGCCGGCGCGCCAAGTGCTGCTGCCGCGACACTCGTCGTGATCGTTCGTGGCGGCGTGTCGCGCCCATCGTCCCTGATGCTGCATCTGCGTCACGGTAGGACTTGCTCATGGCCGAACGCAGGAAGCCGGGACCGAAGCCGCGCGGTGTCCGCGAGCCGATCACTGCTCGCGTGCCCGCTGATCACCGGAAGCTCTACGTCGAGCAGGCGAAGGCGATGGGGATCCCACTCACCGACTACGTCGCGCTGGTCATGGCGCGTGCGCACCACCTGGCCGACCCCGCCTTCATCAAGCTGCCGAGCGGGGACGCTCCGGTGCAAGAGGAGCTACGCATGTCCGCCTGACCCCAGACACGACGACGGCGGCCTCGCCGGTCGGGAGCTCGCAACTCCCGTACTGACCGACTCCGCCGCCGTCAAGCCCCTACGAACCACCTCTAAGCCGTTCATCTATCAGGAGCTCACCATGAGCGTAGACGCTCATACCCGATTTGGGGAACCTGAAAGCGCGCGACACACCTTCGTGTCGACGCCAGTCACCCCATTTGTACCCCTGATCACAGCGGCAGGCTCCAGACGCCCAGCTGCAGTCGCCCACGGTCCCTACGCGCTTGTCCCCCTGCTGGCGCAGAGGGGGATGGGCTGATGGCGGTCATCCGCGGCGCCTTGCCGACCGACAACTTCACGATGGTCTCCAACGACTGGGCCCGTGATGTCAGCTTGTCGTACAAGGCCAAGGGCCTCCTCTTGGCGATCTGCTCGCATCAGCAGGGCTACCGCCTCACGCTGCAGCAGCTTGTCGCCCAGGGCAAGGACGGCCGTGATGCCGTCAAGGCAGGTCTGCGTGAGCTTGTCGACGCCGGCTACATGCGAGTCATCCAGAACCGCGGCGACAACGGGCAGATGACCGAGGTCGACTACGTCCTGACGGGCAAGCTGTCCGCAGAGGACCAGGGCGCCACTCCTGAAGGCGAGGAGTCTGCCCGTTCTGCGCAACGTCGCCGCAGGTCAGAGCCGGTGACGGATTTTCCGTCTCCGGAGCCGACACTGCAAAGCCGCAGCTCAGGACCGGTGGCGGAAAATCCGTCACCGGTTGGGGAGACCGCGAAACGGCAAGTTCGCAGGTCAGAGCCGGTAGCGGATTTCCCGTCACCGGATAACCCGTCGCCGGATAATCCGCCCCTTAGAAGACCACTCAAGAAGACCAAGTACGTGACGTCTACGTCTGACGTGGCGGCTGTGGATAAGTCGATGGAGGTTGAGCCGGTCTCCCGGCGTGAGGAGCGCCCGTTTGCCCACGACGATCGCTCGGTACTGCCGTTCCCGAAAGCTGGGCAAAGCGCTGCGGTCGATCAAGATGAGGTCGATCGCGTGATGGGCCGTCTTCCTGATCGGCTGCAGCCGTCTCGGGCTGAAGCGCGACGGCTACGTGGTCTCGTGGTCCAACGGATGGAGCTGGGCTGGACCCGTCCTGAGATCTTGGAGGCTGTCGAGCGGAAGCTGCGTCCTGGCGGTCAGCTGGACAATCCCTGCGGTCTGTTCGCGACGACCCTGGTCCCGTTGACGGCTCCCGACCGCGAAGTACACCGCGAAGTGCGAGGCTCGAGCGGGTCCAAGGCACCGAAGGCGCCCTGGTGTGGACACTGCGACGAGCGGACTCGTCGACCGCTGGACGAGGCAGGCTTCCCTGACTTGACGCTTCCGAGGTGCCAGGACTGTGAGCGGTTGGATTTCGCCGAGCACATGGAGCGAGGCGCATCGTGACGCAACCAGCAGGTGCTTCGCCCAACGCCTCCCAGAGCGACCTTGATGCGGTCGCCTTCGAATCGGCTGCCACCGCGGGGTCGGCTACATCCAGAGGGGCGGTCCTTGAGGCCCTCGCCGACATCCTGCAGCACCTTCCGACTCCGATCACCGACCAATTACTCGACAGCGATCCCGCTCTCGGTATGCCGGTACCTCAGGTAAGTCTTTCGGAGGCGTACGAACGGGCCGGTGCCCTCATCACTCGGCCCGAGCATGCCCCCGGCGTTGCGGAAGCCCTCACCCGGCAGGACGCGACCTACCGAGCCCACCACCTCCTGGCTGCTCTACTTGTCGATGCACTTCACAGCCAAACAGCCGGCAGCGGGATAGCTCCCGCCGACGCCGCCACTCTCGTCAGCAACGTGATGGACCGCCTCCACGTGCAGACGATGCTCCCGCACATCCCGACACCTCACGAACAACTGCGCCGCGAGTGGGAACGACAAGCCAAACGGATGTCGGCCACGGTGTTCGCTCGAGACGGTTACACCTGCTGCTACTGCGGTACCTGCGCAGGTCTCACGGTGGACCACAAGGTCCCGCTGGTCCTCGGAGGCACCAACGACCTCGACAATCTGCAAACGCTCTGCGGCAGTTGCAACAGTCGCAAGGGCCATCGTCCGAATCTTGGGATGACACCTGGTCGCAGTCATCAGTGACGACCTAACGAGGTCGCGACTTGGCCGAGAAGCCACGGACAGTCTCAGCCAGTGGGTGGCCGTCGACGTGTCGCAGGCAGCGGCCGATGCGCTCATTTGGTCCGACTCTCAACGGTTTTGATGCTCGCCAACCACTCGCGAGAATCGTCGTACCGTCACCCAGGGTGTGTGTCTGGGCCCGTGAGGTGACCTTCGGTGACGTACTAGGTGCGCAGCTCGTGAACTGAGCAACAGGTGTCGCTCGCCGTGGCCGATCTAAGAGATTTTGCCCTCGTTCTGTCACATTCGCTGCTCAACGCAGCTCTAGTGATCTGCGGCTGAAGTTGGTGCCCCGGGGCGTTGCCAGGTGAAGGTGACGGGTCGATGCTGCTGGTTGCGGAGCCGGGTCCAGTGCTGAA